>NZ_JARAVK010000038.1:0-49377 GCF_033792765.1 Streptomyces sp. PA03-6a
AAGAGCCCTGGCGGTGTTTTGTGTTGCCAAGCAGAAGGCGGCATACGCGGTGTAGAGAGGTTTTGTGGGCTCGGAAATTTTTATAAGAGACAGGCCTCGAACTCGCCGCCTACCGCGTGGTCCAGGAAGCCCTGACCAACACCGTGAAGCACGCCTTCGGCGCCACCGCCGCCGTGACCGTCGAATACGGCCAGGACCGGCTCCGGGTGGAAGTCACCGACACCGGCGGACACCCGGGCGCGGGCGCGCCCACCGGAAACGGCCGGGGCCTGATCGGCCTGCGCGAGCGCCTCGCCGTCCACGACGGAACCCTGACCACCGGCCGGCGCATGACCGGCGGCTACCGTGTGGAGGCCCTGATCCCCTTGGAGACGCCGTGACCGAGCCGCTGCGCGTGCTCCTCGCCGACGACCAGACCCTGGTCCGCACCGGATTCCGGATGATCCTCGGCGCCGACGGCATCGACGTCGTGGCGGAAGCGACCAACGGCGCCGAAGCCGTCGAAGCGGTCCGCCGCACGCGGCCCGACGTGGTCCTCATGGACATCCGGATGCCCGAGATGGACGGCCTGGAGGCCACCCGCCGCCTCCTCACCGGCGCCCCCACCGCACCCCGCGTCATCATCCTGACCACGTTCGACCTCGACCGGTACGTCTACGCGGCACTGTCCGCCGGCGCCAGCGGCTTCCTCCTCAAGGACGTCACCCCCGAGCATCTGACCGCGTCCGTCCGCACGGTCCGCAACGGCGACGCCCTCCTCGCGCCCGCCATCACCCGCCGCCTCGTGCAGCGCTTCACCCAGCGCGGCAGCGACACCGCCGCCCTCCACCGCGACCTCGCCTTGCTCACGCCCCGCGAACTGGAGGTCCTCGGCCTGCTGGCCAGAGGACTCAGCAACACCGAGCTCGCCAACCGCCTCCACCTGGCCGAGGCGACCGTCAAGACCCACGTCGCCCGCATCCTCGCCAAACTCGGACTCCGCGACCGCGTCCAAGCCGTCATCGTCGCCTACGAGACAGGGCTGGTCAGCGCCGGTGGACGTGAGGCCGGCCAGCAGTCCGACGAGCAGACGTAGCCCGGATCCGAGACACTACGCCGCCCTTCACCTGGGGAGTTCGGCGGAGCGCTCGGGTTAGCGGATGCCGCCCGTCAGGCCGGTCGAACGGCCTTACCCTGGACCGGTGTTCTCACCCGAAGGCCCCTCGCTGCGTGAGCTGGCCGTGCAGGCCCTGTCGTCCGTCGAGCGCGGTTATGACCTGCTCGCCCCGAGGTTCGACCACACTCCGTTCCGCACCCCGGACCGCATCCTCGATGCGACCGCCGCCGCCCTGAGTCCCTTCGGCCCTTTCGGTGACGGGCTGGACGTGTGCTGCGGCACGGGAGCGGGCCTGCGCGTCCTGCAACCGTTGTGCGGGGGCCGGGTCGCGGGCGTGGACTTCAGCGCCGGCATGCTCGCGCAGGCGCGCCGTGGGCACCCGGACGCGGAGTGGATACGCGCTGACGCACGGAAGCCGCCCTTCGCCGCGGAGTTCGACCTGGCCGTCAGCTTCGGCGCCTTCGGGCACTTCCTGGCCGCCGAGCGGCCGGCCCTGTTCGCCGGGGTGCACCGCGCCCTCCGGCCCGGCGGGCTCTTCGCCTTCCCTGTTTTCGCACCGCCGCGCATCGCCTCCCGGCGCTACTGGATACCCGCCGGCTTCGACGCGGCGATGCGGATACGGAACGCGGTCTGGCGGCCGGCCTTCGTCATGTACTACCGCACCTTCCCGCTCCGCGCGGTGCGCGCCGAACTGACGGCGGCGGGCTTCACCGTACGCACGACCGCGGTACCCGACTTCGGTCACCGCCCGGACGGTGCCCCGTACGCGCGCCTGGTACTGGCCCGCAAAGCGTGACGGCGGGCCGGGACCCCGTCAGGCAGGCCCCTCATTCAACCGAAGTGCGTGAAGGGGGCGATGCCGCGACGCCGTTGGCCAGCGCCGCTCGGATGATGCGGACGGCCTCGTCGGTGTCGATGCCCGCACTGGCGATGACGGCGGCGTACTCGGCGGCGGCGTGGCGTGCCCGCTCGCGCCCCTGCTCGCCGGCCGCGGTGACGAACGAGCCCGCCCGTCCGCGGGTCTCGATCAGCCCCGCCTCCTCCAGCGCCCGGTAGGCCCGGCCGACGGTGTTGACGGCCAGGCCGAGGTCCGCGGCCAGGCGGCGGATGGTCGGCAGCTGGGTGCCCACGGCCAGTGTGCGGTCCTGGATCCGCCGGGCGAGCTGGGCGCGGAGCTGCTCGAACGGCGGGACGGGCGAGGCCGAGTCGATGACGATCATCGGCTCACCGGGCGCTCGTGGCGTGCCGCGCCACCGTTCCGCTCTGCGCGGTCCGCTTGGTGATCAGGGCGAGCGTGACGGTGCTCAGGGCGACGAAGACGAGCCAGGCGGTGTTCCACCAGCCAAGCGCGGTATCGAACACGGACACGATCGGCAGCAGCCACACCACGGTCGGCGTGGCGACCTCGCGGGCGTCCTCGACCCGCATGATGACGTCGGCGGTCAGCGAGACCTCGTCGTCGGCCACGACCGGGTGCGTCAGGATGTGGCGTAGCTGGACAGCCGTACCGACCGCGACCCCGCACAGCCCGATGAGCAGGACGAGTGCCGCGTACCGCGCGGTGGAGTCCCGCACGGTCAGGGCGACGACCGCCGGTACCGACGCGCCCGCGAACGTGGCGACCGCGAACGCCGCACGCGGCCGGCCGAGCACGGTGCGCCATCCGAGCCGGACCGGGTGGGCCACCCGGCGCGGCAACGTCGCGCCGGCGCGCCGGTCGACCCGCCGCACCCACCAGTCCAGCAGGGACTGGGCCAGCACCAACCCGACGACCACCGCCGTCAGGACCATCAACGACGATTCCCGGTACGACCCGGAGCCGTCAGCCCCAGGAGGCCGGTCGGTCGTGTAGACAAGGGCAACCGCGATGATGAACGCCGCCAGCAGGACCTGAGCGGCCAGCCGGGCACCGCGCCGGACCGCCAGACGCGTGGCCAACAGCGGCGTCGGCCGGACGTCGACCAGGCCGTGCCGGGCCAACCACACGCCGGCCTGCTCGACATCCGCCGGACGCACGGACTTCTCGGGCATCCAGCAACCCTCCCTTTGACGTGACCCCTCTATGTCGCAAGCGTTGTCACAAGATAGTGCGTCAAGCCTTGCGACAAGTCAACGGAATGCGGCTCGGCGGCGCCGACGCCACGCCGGCCCGAAACGTAGGGCCGCCGGGGTCAAGGCGCCCGGCGGCGCTCACGCTCCGGGCAGGTCCACAGACTGCCCGACGCGCCGAAAGGTCACGGATCCATGATCACTCGTGCCAAAGCAGCTCCCGGCCAGCCGCGTTCCGCCGACCCCGTGGGCCATGTGCCCGCCTCAGAGCTTGAAGGTGCGCACCGACGCCGCCACGGGGGTTCTCCTCAGTCGGCCCTGCGTCGGTGGTCCTCAGGCCGTCAGGCCCTCGATGGCCACGGGAAGATGGCGCGGGCCGCGCAGCACCGCGTTGGCGCGGTACGGCGGGGGGTCCTCGAGCAACCGGGAGAACTTGACCCGGCGAAAGAGTTCGGGCACGGCCAGGTGCAGTTCAATACGGGCGAGAGGGGCACCGAAGCAGTAGTGGATGCCGGTGTAGAAACCCAGGTGCTCGTTGTCCTTGCGGTCGGGATCGAACCGGTCGGGGTCCTCGAAGCGCTTGGGATCGCGGTTGGCCGCGGCCAGCATGAGCCACACCGGCGAGCCCTTGGGGATCGTGGTGCCGGCGACCTCGATGTCGGCCAGCGCGGTGGTCCACGGCACGAACTGGACCGGGGGCTCGTACCGCAGCACTTCCTCGATGAGCGGGGCGGCCAGGTCCGGCTCCCTCCGGAAGCGCTGGAGGACGTCGGGGTGGCGGAGCAACGTCAGGGTCGTATTGGTGATCGCGTTGACGGTGGTCTCGTGGCCGGCGACCAGGAGCAGCACCGCGGTGGCCTCCAGGTCGGCCGGTGTCATGTCGGGCGCGAGCGCGCTGAGCATCCCGGGGCCGGGGTGGCGGCGTTTGGTCTCGATCAGGCCGGACAGGTAGGCGCCCAGCTCCTGGCGTGCCTGCTGTCCCTTCTCCTGGCCGGCGGCGCCGGACTGGGGATCGAGTGACGACGCCAGGGCATCGGCCCACTCGTGGAAGCGCGACTCGTCGTCGCGCGGCACGCCCAGGACTTTGCAGATCGCGGTGACGGGAAGGGGGTAGGCGAAGTCCTCGACGATGTCGACCTGGTCCTTGCCCGCGAAGGCGTCGAGCAGTTCGGTGACGACCTTGGCGAGGTCTCCGCGCAGGTCGTCGAGGAACCTGGGACTGTGCGGGGGACCGAACGGCCGGTTGATGGTGTCGCGCAGTCGGTCGTGCACCGGCGGGTCGGTGAAGATGAAGCTCGGCGGCAGGTTCGTGTCGCCCGCGGCCGCTGTGCGTGCGTAGCCGGCGGCCCGGTTGCGCGTGTCGTTGCTCAGCCGTGGGTCGTTGGCCAGGCTCCGCACCTCGTAGTACGTGCTGACCACGTACGTGCCGTCGTCCTCCAGCCTGACCGGTGTCTTGCGCAGCTCCTCGTAGAGCGGGTACGGATCGGCTCGATTGGCGTAGTCGGTGATCTGCTCGATGATGGTGCCGGGCGTCATGGCGTCTCCTGGGGCCGGGCGGCACAGGGCCGGTGATCAGGCATGCGATGGAGTGAACGCAACACGTCGTTCGCCCGGTGAGTGACCCGTCAGCGTGACCGTGGCCCCGCGGGTGGGCAGATGGGGATCGGGGAAGGCCGGGTCGACCGGCTGCGAGGTCTCGTTGCGGCGGTCGACCGTGCGGTACTCCGGAGGGAAGGGGGCGCCGGACGCGATCTGCTGCTCATGGAACCCCAGCCACTTGGCTCCGTCGAAGGACACCGCGGCGATGACGCGGCCGTGGTAGCCGTACACCGCGACGAACCGGTTCTCGGCGAGGGCCCCTTGGGCGACGACCAGCTGGTCGCCCAGCGGGGGCACGCCCACGGACTTGATGTAGACGCCGAACTGGGAGGACCAGAACGTCGGCAGCCACAGGTGGGGACGGCGCTCGGGACCCGCGCAGATCATGTTGTGGGCGCCGGCGGCGTACATGTCGTCGGTGACAATGCCGTTGACGTCGAACACCCGACATCCGGCGTCGCAGGCGACGCCCCGGGGACCCGCGGCCACCCCCGAGCCGGCGAGCCGTTCCGTGTTCCGGACGGCGCCGAGCGAGACGACCGCCACGTCCACGTCGATCACCGAGCCGTCCGATAGATGGGCGCGCTTGAGTCGTCCTACATCGTCGCCCTCCAGGGCGGTGACGCTCATGCCGCAGCGTAGGTCGACTCCGTGCTTGCGCTGCAGCCGGTCCGCGACCGTGCCGATCACTCCGCCGAGAGCACCCACCAGCGGTGCCGGGCCGCGTTCGGCGACCCTGACCGCAAGGCCCAGCTCTCGGCAGGCGGAGGCGACCTCGGAGCCCGTGAAACCGGCGCCGATCACCAGCACCCGGGGCACGCCCCCGGTCGGCTTCCGGCGCAGGCGGGCGGAGTCGTCGCGCGTGCGCAGCACGAACACGCCGTCCAATGAAGTCTCTTCGGGGTGGATCCGAGGCCGCGCTCTGGTGCCGGCGGTGATTCGGCAGGCGGTCGTAGGGGACGGTGTCGCCGTTTGTCAGGCGTACCTGTTCGGCGTCCCTGTCGAGGCTCTCGGCGGCGACGCCCCGACGCCGTTCGGCGTCGATGTCGCGCCGCCGCGGCAACGCGGTGTCCTCGGGCCGTGCCCGCCCGAGCAGTGCCTGCTTCGACTGTGGCGGCCGGTCGTAGGGATCGTACGGCTCGTCGCCGATCATGGTGAGCAATCCGGTGAAGCCCTTCTCGCGCAGTGTCTCCGCCGCGCGCAGACCGGCCAGCGAGGCCCCAACGACGACAATGCCGCCCTGGCGCCGCAGGACCTGGACGTCCGCGTCAGACGACATGGGACTTCACCCGCTTCGTCGGCTCGTCGAAGTGGTCGACGAGGATCGCCTGGACCGGGCAGGCGGCAGCGGCCTTCTCCACCCGGTCACGTTGTGCCTCGTCGAAGCGAGGGGAGAACAGCAGCGCCTCTTCCCCGTGCAGGGCGAAGACGTCCGGGGCGACGAAGACGCACTGCGCGAACCCTGGCACCGGTTGAGATCGACGACAAGCCTCATGGGAATCCGTTCCCTGCAGGGGCCGCGGTGCCCGAGCCCCGCTGCCGTCCGCGCTCGGTCCATGTGGTCGGTAGGCATGCCTCACTTTCAGGTTCAGCCTTCCGCCCAGGTCTCGCAAGGCGAGACGGCGCTGAGGGACCGGGCCTCGCGCGAGGCAAAGGGAAGCTCCTCGGGGAACTGTGAAACCAGTTCTTCGGCCTACTGACCGAGCTGGGATTCGAGGTCGGCCTGTGGGCTTGTGTGCTGCCTCGGCCGGCACCCCTGGACGGTCGCAGCGACCCTCACCATCCGGCTCCGAACATGGTCGGCCGGGCAAGTCCTAGTCAACGGGACGTAGGGCGTTCAGGACGGCTGACGAGGCACGGTGCTCCTCGCAGACGGCCCACCAACTCTCGGCACCCTTGTCCTTCACGCGCACGCTCCACACCGCCTCATGTGCGCATGGAGAAGCCCAAGCGCAACGCTGCTCGCGAGACTTCGTGCCGGCGGCATGCCGCTGCGGTTCCCATGTGACCGGTCCTTCGACAAGCTCCACGGCACCAGTGAAGCGCGTCGCACGACCTGCCGCAGTCGAATGAGTGTCGAAACGGCGGCAACGCAGGGGGACAGCCGGATGGGGCGCGGATCTCGCCCGTGACGAAGGACCGGGCTCGGATGACGTGTACAGGGCGGGCCCGCCCCGCTACGCTCTGACCCGTCGTCGGCCGAAGTCCTCACCCCCCGCCGCACGCCGAGCCGTTGTGTCGTCTTCGCGGCCCCCGGCGCGCACGTGCTGTACGAATTCTGTTCTCCTTCCGTACGCCTTCTCCGTGTCTGATGACGTACGGTCGTGAAAGCGGCGGCTGCGATGCCGTTCGTCCACTACCGTCTCGCTCTGGGTTGCACGCCCGGCGTTTCCGGGCTGACAACGTTGTCTTCTGGTGAGGCCGAACCGTGCGTGCGTATTGCGACGCTGGAGAGGTTACGTGTCCATCAGATCCCATCCCCCCTTGCCCCCCGCGGTCCTTCCGAGAACCGCGAGCGGGCGTCGCCGGCCGCTGCGCGCGACGGTCGCCGCGCTGCTCACCGGGGCGCTCGGCCTCGGCGCGCTGGCGGGTGGCGGCGCGGCCGCCGCCGTGCCCGTCGCCACCACGTCCACGGGGTCCGGCGGGACGTCCGGCGGGACGGACTACACCAAGCTCGTCGACCCGTTCGTGTCGACCGCGGGCGACGACGGCAACGACCTGCCGGGCGCGCAGGCGCCCCACAGCCTGGCCAAGGTCAACCCGCTGACCACGCCGAACCGGAACCACACCGGGTACGACTACAACGAGGACCACATCGCCGGGTTCACCGCGACGAACCTCGACGGCGTCGGCGGCTCCGGAGGCGGCGGCGACCTGCTCGTCGTCCCGACCTCCGTGCAGTACGACAGCCGGCCCGCCGCCGGCACGTACGCCCACGCGTACAGCCACGACGACGAGAGCGCGACGCCCGGCTCCTACCAGGTGGGCCTCGGGGCCATCTCCGGAACCGCGTCGTCGGTGAAGCAGGACCCGGGCACCATCAAGGCCGAGATGACCGCGACCACGCGCACGGCGCTGCAGCGGTACAGCTTCCCCGCCGGATCGAACCCCGAGCTCGTCCTCGACCTCGCGAACAACTTCACCAGCCGCACCCGCTCGACGATGAAGGCGACGACGCTCCCGAACGGGACCACGTCGATCACCGGGCTCATCGCGGGTTCGTTCAACGGCGCCTCGTACAAGCTGTACTACGCCGCCACCACGAACGTCCCCGTGACCTCCCTGAAGAGCTGGGGCAACGACGGCAAGCTGAGCGACGCGACCACGCAGGACGGGTCCGACACCGGCGCCGTCCTCGGGTTCGACGAGGCCGCGCGCGACGACATCGAGCTGCGCATCACGCTGTCGCCGATCAGCGCCGAGCAGGCCACGACCGACCAGCACAACGAGGTGGGCGACCTCACCTTCGACCAGGCGCGCGCGCAGACGAAGGCGGACTGGAACAAGGCGCTCGGCGCCGTCGACGTGCGCTCCTCGGTGAAGTCCGACCCCGGGTCGACGCTCACCAAGGAGTTCTACACGCACCTGTACCGCATGTACGCGCTGCCGGTGAACGCCACCAGCACCAGCGGGACGTACCGCGGCGCGGACGGCGCGGTGCACAAAACGAACGGCTTCACGTACTACGACGGCTGGTCCACCTGGGACGACTTCCGCAAGTACTCCGTCGAGTCCTACATCGACCCGGCCACCTACCGGGACATGATCCAGTCGCTCATCGTGCTCTTCGCCGACGCGCGTACCTCAGGCAAGAGCCTCGGCAGCCTCACCCACTCGGTCCCGACCGTGCGCTGGGAGCGTTCGGCCGTGCTGGTCGCCGACGCGCTGTCGAAGGGCTTCAAGAACTTCGACCGGCTCGACGAGGCGTACCCGGCGCTGCTGTCGTACTCCGGCTACTACACCGGCGCGCAGTTGCGGCAGGGGTACGTCACCGGTGACCCCGGTACGACCGTGCAGCGCGGCTACGACCAGTGGGCGCTGTCCGTCGTCGCCGACGCGCTCGGCAAGAAGGACGACGCGAAGAAGCTGCGGACCCAGTCGACGATGGCGATCGACAACCTCGTGAAGTCCGGCGCCTGGACAGCGGCCGACGGCACCAAGGTCGGGCTGCTCACCCCGCGCGCCGCGAACGGCGACTGGCAGAGCGCCGACTACGAGAAGTTCGAGGCGGCCGGCCTCTACCAGGGCACGCTGTGGCAGTACCACTGGTACGACGCGTACGACATGGGCGGCCTGATCAAGGCCATGGGCGGCGACAAGGCCGGCAAGGCCGCGGTCAAGCACATGTTCGGCGAGGACTCCAGCGTCGACGACGGATCGACCATGCTGCACTCCAACGCGAACGAGATCGACCTGCAGGCCCCGTACCTGTTCAACTACGTCGGCGAGCCGAGCCTGACGCAGAAGTGGGTACGCGCCATCTACACCGGCACGACCTGGAACCGCTACATCGCGACGGGCTCGACGAACGAGGCCCCCAGCTCCGGCGGCCAGTTCACCCCGCCGGTCAAGACCCAGGTCTACAAGCTCTCCCCGAACGGCTTCCTGCCGACCATGGACAACGACGCCGGCACCATGTCGACCATGTTCGTCGGCGCCGCGCTCGGCCTGTTCCCGGTGACCGCCGGATCCAGCCAGTTCCAGATCGGCAGCCCGTTCTTCGACTCGACGACGATCAGCTATGCCAACGGCTCCCGGTTCACGGTGAAGGCCGACGGCGTGTCGCCGAGCAACTACTACGTGCAGAACGCGACCCTCAACGGCAAGCGCTTCGACAACACGTGGCTCGACTACTCCCAGATCATCTCCGGCGGAACCCTGGACTTCACCATGGGTTCCAAGCCCTCCCAGTGGGGCGCCCACACCGAGCCCGCGTACTCGCTGAACACCGACGGCGGCGACACGGGCGACGGTGACGCGGGCACGGACAAGGGCGACACGGTCGTCTCCGCCCGCCCGGGCACCGTTGACACCGACGAGGACGGCACCCTCCACGACAGCGTGCAGCTCACCCTGGACGGACCGGCGTCGTTCGACGCCCGCAAGGGGACCAGCCTCACCAAGACCGGAGCGGCGAGCGTGACCGGCCTGCCGGCCGGCGTCACGGCTGACCTCCGCGTCGGTGACAAGCGGACGGCGACGCTGTCCCTCACCGGCACCACGAAGACCGACGCACGCTTCGGCATCACCTTCCGCGACGAGGCCTTCGCCCACGGCGTGCGGGCCTCGACGGTGAGCGGCACCGGGATATCCCCGACCGACCCGCTCCTCATCTCCGCCGCCGCGGTGCACCGCAAGGCCCTGGGCGCACTCGTCGACCAGGCGTCCGTGGTGCGCAGCGCCAACTACTCCGACGGCTCCTGGAACCTCTTCCGGTCGGCCCTGGAGCGCGCGCGGACGGTCCTCGCGGACACCTCCTCCGCGACGGGCACGATCATGGCCGCGCAGGACGCGCTGCAGACCGCCATCGACGCCCTGACCATCGACGAGGGCGGCTACGCCGTCCTGCAGGCCGAGAGCCCCGACCAGAAGGAGGGACCCAGCCTCATCAGCGAGCGGAACAACTCCGACGGCAACCTCGGTGGCGTCACCGAGGGATCGTGGGAGCGGTTCGCCAAGCTGGACTTCGGCGGGGTCGCCCCGCGGACCATCTCGGTCCGCTACGCGAACTCGCAGGCGACGAACGCGAAGCCGAGCAGCGTGGACATCCACGCCGGCGCCGCCGACGGCCCGGTCGTGGCCACCGTCTCGCTCCCCGGGACCGGCGGCTGGCAGTACTACTCCACGGTGCAGGCGGCCGTCACCGACGCCGACGCCCTGCTGGACGCGAAGAGCGCGACGTTCGTGTTCCACGCCCCGTCGGGCCAGCAGTGGGTGTCGAACTTCGACTGGTACCAGTTCTCGCCGTACGAGGTCTCGACGTCCCCCACCACTACGCTCGCCACGCTGACCGCGGTCAACAGCACCGCGACCGGCAACGGTTCGCTGCCGCTCAACCTCGGCAACGGCATCTTCGAGAACGTGACGAACGGCGCGTGGGCGCAGTGGAAGGACACGAACCTCCGCAGCGGCGCCGACACCGTCACCGTCCGCTATGACAAGCCCCAGTCGCGGGCCGCGTCGGACTCGCACATCGAGCTGCACCTCGGCTCGAAGGACGGCGCGAAGAGCGTCGACATCCCGCTCGACTACAGCGGATCGGGCTGGGGAACCATCGCCTCCACGAGCGTGCACCTCGACCCGAGCGTCTTCACCGGCGTCCAGGACGTGTACGCGGCGTTCGTCTCCAGCACGCAGACGGCCTCCCAGCCCTACGTGGGCAACGTCTACTCGCTGGCCCTGACGCAGACCGCCGACGCCCCCGTGGGCTTCGACGCCACCGCGTGGCGCTCCAACAGCGGCGGCGGCCTCAAGAGCGAGCCCGTCGGCTGGACGGGTTCGGGTTCCACGACCGACCTCGGCGGCACCTACAACGGCGCCTGGCTCAACTACGGGGACATCGACTTCGGCGCTTCCCCGAAGAGCACCGTCACGATCACCTACGTCAACAACTCCGCCCGCTGCGGCACCGGCTCCGCCGTCCAGCTCTACCTGGACTCCTTCGACACGGCCAACCCCGGCACGCCGTACGCGACCGTGCCGCTGCCGGTCACGGGATCCGCGTGGTCGTCCGGAGGGACGACGAGCGTGACGCTGCCGAAGGCGATCACCGGCACGCACACCGTCTACCTGCGGCTGACGACGAACCCGGACTCCTCGCACCCGTACGTCGCGAACCTGGGCCGGATCACCTTCAACCACGTCGAGACGCCCGCCGTCACGGACAAGTCCGCCCTGCGGAAGGCGATCGAGCAGTACGAGGGGCTCTCCGCCGACGCGGAGCGCTACGACGCGATCGACTTCGGTGTGTACGGGCGTGAACTCGCGGCCGCACGTACCCTCGTCACCGCCGATGACGCGACCCAGCTCGAGGTCGACACGCAGACGCGCAGCCTCACCCTGGCCGCGGGCCAGCTGATCCCGCTCCCGCGGCTGAAGCTGGAGGACCTGGTCGCCACCGCGTCCGCCCTCGACGACGACCGCTACACGGACGCGTCGTGGAAGGCGTTCACCGGGGCACTCGCCGTGGCGAAGACCGCGGTCGCCGACGGTGCGGCCACGGACGCGACCCTCACCGCCCGGTACGACACCCTTCGCCACGCCCTGTCCGCGCTCACCACGAAGCCCAAGACGGTGCCGGCCGCGCCTGACGCGGTGTCGGCGACCTCGTCCGGCACGAGCGTGACCGTCGCCTGGTCCGCACCCAAGGACACCGGCGGCTCACCGGTCACCGGCTACGAGATCACCCTCAGCGACGGCCACCAGATCAAGATCAAGGATCCGGACAGCCGGAGCACGACCTTCACCTGGCTGCGGTCGGGCAGGTCGTACACGGCACGCGTCCAGGCGGTCAACGCCGTCGGCGCCTCGCAGCGGAGCGCCGCCACGGCACCCGTGGTCACCGGCGGCGGCAAGCCGCAGAAGCCGGCCGTGACGGGTGTGATCACCGACGGCAAGCAGGTCCGCGTGACCTGGCAGGCGGCCGGCGACGGCGGATTCCCGGTCATCGGCTACACCGTGGCCCTCGACGACGGAACCACCGCGCACGTCCCCGCCACCACGGGCACGACGCTGCTCACGACCACGGGCAAGGCGAAGGCCCACGCGGCCACCGTCACCGCGGTCACCCTCGCCGGAACCTCGGACGACAGTGCCGCGACCGCCCCGGTGACCACCGCGGCGACCGCCGCGGCGGACGCCTCCGACCCGGCGTACGAGCCGTCCCCCTTCCCGGACGACACGCTCAACGCCACCTACGCGTCCGACAAGTGGCCGGGCACCGGTGACGGGACCGACTACTTCTACGGCCTGCTCAACGGCTTCAAGGACCTCGACTCCGACATCCTCGCCGCCAACACCAAGGTGCCGGGCGGCACCCCGCTCACCGCTGAGAACGACCGGATCGCGGTGCGCATCAACAACGCGGCGACGCAGAAGGAGGTGGACCGGGCCGAGGTCGACGCCACGAACAGCTCCACCGTCACGATGGCCGACGGCCTCGGCTCCCGGCTCGGCCGGATCTATCTGGACGCCCTCAACGGCGGCCGGCTGCCGAAGACCGGAGCGCTGTTCTCCCGCGTCACGCAGGGCCTCGACAAGGGCGGAGCGGCGAAGGACCACTTCGGCTACCAGCGCCCGTACGTGCGGCTCGGGTTCGTCGGCGACGGCGGCGCCGTCTACGAGTCGCAGGACGGTTCCTACGGCAGCCTCACCACCAGCGGCTCCTACCCGAGCGGCCACACCTACGGCGGCTACGAAGCGGGGACCATCCTCGCCACGCTCCTGCCGGAGCTGGCACCGTCGATCCTCGCCCGCACCTCGGAGTACGGGGACAACCGCATCGTCCTCGGGTTCCACTACCCGCTCGACGTGATGGGCGGCCGCATCGCCGCACAGGCCACCGTCGCGCACCGGTGGGCGGACGCCGACTTCGCGAAGCTGCTGACGCAGGCCCACACCGAGATGGAGAACGTGCTGCTCGCCAGTTGCGAGAAGGAGGGCTACGGCGACACGCTCGAGGCCTGCGAGGGCGACTCCTACGCCAGCCTGAGCACGGCGCAGCACGTCGACCTGTACACGCAGCGCCTGGACTACGGGTTCTCCCAGGTGGGGAAGTCCGGGCAGGCCCTCAAGGCGCCGTCCGACGCGGCGGCCCTGCTGATCACGGCCTTCCCGGACCTGACCACCGAGCAGCGCACCCAGATCCTCGAGCAGACCGCGACGGACTCCGGCTCCCCGCTGGACCTCACCGCGGACGGCGGAGCGAGCTGGGAGCGGATCAACCTGGCGGCGGCGATGGCGGCGCGCGTCGTCGTCAACGCCGACGGGTCGGTCAAGGTGACGAACCACACGGACGCCACCAAGGCCAGCGTCGCCGACGCCAAGGCGATCACCGTCGGAGGCATCGCGATCGACGGGTTCGACCCGGCCGTGTCCACGTACGTCGTCGACTGGCCGAAGAACAAGAAGGTCCCGGCCCTCTCCGCCGTACCGGCCCAGTCCGGTGCGCGCGTGAAGGTCACCGACGGCAGCTCGGTCCTGTCGTCGACCGGGCACCGGTTCACCACTCGCACCATCAAGGTGACCTCGGCCAACGGTTCGGTCACCCGCACCTACACGGTCGGGTTCCAGCCCACGGACCGCGACGACCGTCCGGTCGCGGCCGGCGGCAACGGTGGTGACCGCATCGCCGGGGCGACCGACCTGCTGAGCCGCGGAAGCAACGGAGCAGGCTCCGCCGGCGGCGCCGGATTCTGGGCGCCGTCTACGGAGTGGGCCAACCCCATGTGGATCCCCCAGGGGTAGCGCACACCGCCGCCGGCGGCCGGCCCCTCCGGGTGAACCCCAGTGGTTCACCCGGAGGGGCCGTCGGCATTCCGGGCGGCCGTGGGCGGCGGCGGTCGCCCGCGCAACACGGTGGGGCCGGCCCGGAGGGCCGGCCCCACCGTGTCCTGCAGGTCCGCCTAACGCCTGGTCAGAACCACGTCGGCGGTGACGGCGTCACGACCGCGCGGTCGCACCGTGCGCTCGGCCGTCCGGTAGCCCTCGGCAGTCACGGTGAGGGAGACGGCGGGTCCGGCGTCCGGGAGCCACAGTTGGTACGAGCCGTCGACCGCGGTGCTCAGCGTGTGCGCGCCCGACCCGGTCCCGACCCGGACCGTGGCTCCGGCCAGCGGGGTGCTGTCGCCATGCCGCCCGGCGCCGCTGACGGTGCCGGTCAGGTGCGTCCACCCCGGCGGCGCCACCACGGTCATGGTGACCGGCACGGTGACGGAGGCGTACGGCCCGTCGCTGTCGATGACCAGCCGCGCCTGGTGCACGCCCGCGTCGGCCGGACCCATGTCCCGGGCGTCGACGGTGACGGTCAGCTCCGCCGTCCTGCCCGCGCCGACGGAGGACGAGCCCGCCTTCGCCGCCAGCCACGTCACGTCCCCGTGGGGCGCGTCGTAACCGGGCAGTTCGAGGGCGGAGGTCTGCATCACCCTGTCCGCGCTCTGGCCGCCCAGGACCGACCAGCCGGGTGCTCCGGCCGCCGCGTACAGCGGCTGCGGCAGGTTCGGCAGCGGGCTCCACGTGTCCGCGGCCGGATCGTAGGCGTAGGCCTCGTTGGTCACCGCGGCGGCCCCGACCAGCACACCGCCGGCGGCCATGAGCCGGCCCGCGCCGCTCGCCGTCGCGGCACCCCAGAAGTCCACCGGCGGGTCGGCGATCGGCGTCCAGCGGCCCGCGGCCCGGTCCAGGGCGTAGCCCACGGCCGTGGCGTGCGGAGGCTGCCCGTCGCCCTGGTGGACACCGCCCGCGCAGTACAGCGTCCCGTCGACGGTTCCGCAGCTCTGCCAGGAGGTCGGCACAGGGTAGGCCGGTCCCGTGGACCACGTGTCGCCGGCCGGGTCGTAGACCTGGACGTCGCGCGTGCCGCAGGAGATGCCGGTGCAGCCGCCGATCACATAGAGCCGGTCGCCGACCGCTGCCGCGGCCGAACTGCCGTACGCCTTGGGCGCGTCGGCGATCCGCGACCATGTGTCGCTCGCCGGGTCGTAGACCTCGCCCCCGGCGATCGGCGTGCCCGCGCGGTTCTTGCCGCCGACGACGTACAGCTTGCCCCGGACGAACCCGTAGGCCGCGCCGCTGCGCTTGGTGACGGCCGGGGCGAGGTCCTTCCAGGTCGCCGTGGCCGGGTCGTAGGAGCGCAGAGCGGTGGTCCACTGACCGTCGGGGGTCTGGCCGAGACCGGTGTAGAGGACGCCGTCGTACGCGGCCGCGATCCCCCCGGTCATGGGCTGCGGGAGGTCCGCGAGCGGCTGCCACGCCTGCCCGGCGGTCGCCCCGGCGGTCCGGCCCGCCGCCGTGGTGTTCGTCGTGGCGGTGGCCGCGACGTCGAGCGGATCGGGTCTGGCCGCCGTCCGCTCCCTGGCGGCGCCGGACACGCGCGCCGGGGCTCCCGCGACGGCCTGCTCGCCGACGGCGAGGGAGGCCGGGGCGCCCCCGGTGTTGCGCACCTTCACCGTGACGGTCTTCTTACCGCCCCAGGGAACGGTGACGCCCACGGCACCGGGGGTGGCCTTCAGCCGGGACGGGCGCAGCGCGAGGTCCGCGGTAGTGACGACGTCGCCCTTGACCGACACGGACGACGTCCCGGCCGGATAGCCGAAGGCGGGCAGGGCGGCGGTGAACTCCTGGCGGCCGGTACGGGAGGAGAAGGCCCAGTACAGACCGTCGCCCACGGCCGGGTCATCCGGCGTGGCGATGCTGTGGCCGCTGTCCTCGGGGGCCTTCGCGGCGGAGACGGTCGCGCCGACCACTCCGGCACCGGTGTTGGCGTCCGTCACCCGGCCCGTCAGCAGCCCACCGGGGACGGTGACCAGCGAGCGGGTGCCGACGGCGACGTTGTCCAGCTGCCAGATGCCGGTCAGGGAGCCGGCGAAGTGGAAGCGCAGCCGCACCGAGGACTTGCCGGCGTAGGCGGTGAGCGGAACGACCTGGTGGGAGGGGCCCTCCACGACGTCCGTGTGGTGCCAGAGGTTCTCCCAGTGGTCCCCGCCGTCGGTGCTCACGTCGATGTCGGCCGTGGGGTCGTTGAAGCGCCACAGACTGGGCAGCGCGGTGTCGAACTCCAGCGCCGGCCGGGTCTGCGCCGAGAAGTCGTAGGCGGGGCTGATCAGTTCGGTGTCGACTTCGCCCCAGCCGAGGGCGTAGTCGTCGACCTGGGCGAAGCCGCCGTCACCACCGGTCTGGTTGCCGCGGGTGAGCGGGTCGTCGAAGCCCCAGCCGCCGGCTGCGGTGTGGTTGACGATGCTCCACCCGGCAGGCTTCGCGGCGGTGTCGAAGGACTGGAAACCGCCGCCGTGGTAGTCGACGGCGTAGCCCGGCGGGAGGGTGCCGGAGCCGACCAGGGGGAGCGTCAGGTCGGCCGTCTTCGGGGACGATCCGAGCACGACCTTCGTCTCGGCCGGCCGGTAGCCGGGGTAGAGGCCGGTGGCGCGCAGCGTGTACGTCTTTCCGCGCTCGAGGCGGACGGAGTAGCGGCCCGTCCTGGGGTCGGTGTGGACGGTGCCGGGCACGCCGTCGACGGTCAGCCGGGCGTAGAGGCCCCAGCCGTGTCCGCCGCCGTCCCGGACGGTGCCGGAGACCGTGGTGGTCGGCACGGCCGCGAGCGCGGCGTTCCTGGTCAGCTCCGTGCCGTCGGCGAGGGTGACCTTGCCCAGGTCCTTCTCGGAGTAGCCGAAGGCGTTGACCGTCAGCGTGTACGAGCCGGTGGGCGCCGCCAGCGACCACCTTCCGTCCGCGCCGGTGACCGCCGAGTTCGCGCCCAGCCGTACCGTCGCGCCGGACAGCGCCTTGCCGGTGCCCTTGTCGGTGACCTTGCCGGTCACGGTGCCGTGCGGGCCGGGGCGGAAGGCGCCGACGCCGTTCGGCGTGCCCAGCCCCGTCGGTCCGTCGTAGCCGGGGCCCGCGGTGCAGCTGTTCGCGGGCTCGCACGCGGGCGTGGTGTCCGGGTCGCAGGGCGCGTCGTCGGAGCATTGCGCGTTGCTGCCGGTGGTGACGTCGTTGAGCGCACCGGGCGCGCGGTACGGGTACCCGGCCGGGTAGGTGCCCTCGACGGGCGTCCCGGCCAGTGCGTACAGACCGGCGATGATCGGGGCGGAGGCGCTGGTGCCGCCGTAGACGCCCCATCCGCCGCCGGAGTAGGTGTTGTAGACCGCCACGCCCGTGTCGGGGTCGGCGACCGCGCTGACGTCCGTCACCGACCGCTTGTCGCAGCCGGTGCCGGTCTGGAAGGCCGGCTTGGGCTGGTAGGCGGAGCACCCCGAGCCCGTGCCGCGCCACACCGTCTCCGTCCAGCCGCGCGCACCGGTGTCGCTCCTGCTGAGCGAGGTGCCGCCGACGGACGTCACGTAGGGGGAGGAGGCCGGGTAGCTCAGCCCGTGGCCGTAGTCGCCGGAGGCGAACACCACGGCGGTGCCGGGGTGGTCGAAGTACGCGGCGTCCAGGGCGGCGAGGTCGGGGCCGTCGTAGTAGGCGCCGTAGGAGTTGGACACGTAGCGGGCGCCCAGCGCCACCGCGGTGTTGACGGCGCTGCCCAGGTCGTCCGTGGCGGAGCTGTCGGCCTCGACGAGGAGGATGTGCGCCTTGGGCGCGACGGCCGAGACCATGTCCAGGTCCAGGGATATCTCGCCGGCCCAGCCGTCGTTGGGCTGCGGGTAGTCGGTGCCGCCGCGCTGGTCGACCTTG
The DNA here is from genome assembly GCF_033792765.1 of Streptomyces sp. PA03-6a. Lineage (NCBI taxonomy): Bacteria > Bacillati > Actinomycetota > Actinomycetes > Kitasatosporales > Streptomycetaceae > Streptomyces > Streptomyces sp. PA03-6a. Next base: position 18,137 of record NZ_JARAVK010000038.1, read on the forward strand.
CGGAAGCAGCCGTTGTCAGCCGTGCAGGAGGGCAGCCCGTACTGGTCCCGGTAAGCGGCGAGGTCCTGCTCGGCCAGCGGGTTGTCGTAGGCCGCCACGACCGCGATGGTCGCCCCGGCGCCGCCGTCCGCGGGCAGGTCGTACGCCGAGCGCAGGTCGGCCGGGCCGAATCCCTCGGGAGTGGCGGACCGTGCGGTGCGACCGCTGTCGGTGTCCGCTCGGCGCACCGCGAAGCAACCGAAGTGCCCGGGCTGCGGGGCGCCGCACAGCGACTCCGCCGCCGGCCCGGCGTCATCGGCGACGGCCGGGCTCTGCTGGGGCAGTTGGACCGCGAGGACGGCCAGCAGCAGGGCCGCGGCCCCGCCGACGGCACGTTGCCACCGGGATCCCGTCGGCCGGGCGGGGGCGCCCCTCAAGTACCGGGAGAGGGGGCGTGAAGGACGGGGAACGAGCACGGGGCGACTCCGGCAGTGGTCCGATAATGTTGTCGGGCACATGACGCGTTGCCCGAAGAAAGATCGCGCGCGCTCGACAACCAGGTCAATGGATGGAGTTGGCGACTTGGCGCCGCGTGTCGTATTCACGACTTCTCGGCAACCGCCCCGCCGTGGCGATGCGCCTCACCATCGGGCGGCCGGTCCGCGACCCTGTTCGCAACCGTGCAACGCCTGAGCCCTGTTGCACATGACGTCCGCGCCGTTGCCGTCTGCGCTTGGCAAGGGCCTCATCGCGACCTGTCGCCCTCGAACCGGCCGCGGGCGTGGGATGTGGTCCCGCCGGGCTCGTCCGGTCTCATGTTGAGCTGGGCGCGGCCGTCTCCGGCGTCGGCGGTCCACAGGTTCAGGGACGGCACGCGGTGGAACTCGCCGTTGGCGAGATGCTGCTGCAGCACCCCGGGGGAGACCACTTCCGCCATTCGGAGTACCAGACGGCGCCCGGCGGGTACGTGATGACTCCGTTGCCGTTGTCATTCCCGAAGGGGGCCGCCGGGACCATCTCTTACGCGCTTTCGACGCCGGGACGTCACCCTTGCGCAGGATGACGACGAAGCCCTCCTCGCCCTTCTTGAGCAGGGTCTCGATGGTGTCGCCGGCCTTGTCCTCGCCGGGGATCGACGTGGTCAGCGTCGAGCCCAGGTCGGGGTGTCGATCGGGGAGTTGCCGAGCGACCAGCCGGCGACGTCGGAGATCGCGCCGCACAGGTCGACCGGTGGTGATCTCCTGGCGGGTCGGCACGTTCGTCGCCGCGGTATGTCCGCCAGGAAGTAGATCTTGGTGGCCCCACGGCGCATGAACCGCTGCTGGGTGGTCCCCAAGGGGGTGCTCACTCCCCGGGAACCCCAGACCCGGCGTGCGGAGGCCCGTCCCCAACAGGTCGCAAGACTGCGACCCCAGAGGGTCGGTCCGTACCGTTTGGCCGGACGTCCACGCAGGGGCCTCCGCGGCGAGGTGCGATCAGACGTCAGCCGTTCGGCATCGACACCGTCAGGACGAATCGCTGCACGTAGGTGTAGGTGGAGCTCACGACACGTCCTTTCCTCACGGTCAACTTCGTCGGACACAATCAGTGATCGGCGGGTGACATGGGGTCTCCACCTGACAGGCTGGTTACCTGCGAGCTTGGCAACCGGCGCCCCTGGACGCCAGCTTCCGCCGGCGTCCGCTACGCACCCGTGCGCACCGGTGGTGTCAGCGGCCGCGGGTGAGCAGTGCCCGGGTCTCGGTCAAGTCGAGGACGCGGGCGACGGGCGGGCTCATGACCTTGATCGTCAGGATGCCTCCGCCGCGGCCGTCGAAGGTCCTGGCCTCCAGAAGCGCGTTGAGGCCCGAGCAGTCGAAGAAGGTGACCCCGGACAAGTCCAGCTCGAGGCCTTCGGGGTGGGCGCGCATGGCCGCGATGAGGCAGCGTTCCAGGTCCGCTGCGCAACCGGCGTCCACTTCCCCGGTGATCACCGCCACCGCTCCGTCCGTTCCGCGCGCTGCGAGGCTCAGCGTGGCCCGGTCGGCGAAGCTCCGCGTGCCTCCGGGAGGCAGATAGGTGGGCAGCGCCCAGGGGTCCGGGGCGGTGCCGTCGTCTTCGTGGGTGTGGTCCGGCCGCGACATCGTGGGCTCCCGCTGTTCCACCAGGGGACTTCCTGCCAACTGTGATGATGCTCGGACCGGCAACGTACGTCAAACAAATCATGAAATATTTTTCGTGGGTTGATAATCAGGAAACGGGGAGCGCATGATGGGGCGCATGGACGGACGCGCACAGGACCAGGACCAGCCGCGGTGGACCTTCCTCACCAGTCACGCGCGGGTCCTGATCATGATCGCCCGCGACCCCGGCATCAGGCTCCGTGACGTGGCTTCCGCCTGTGGCCTTACGGAGCGGACGGTGCAGGGCGTGGTCTCCGACCTCGAAGAGGGCGGATACCTGGTCCGGTCCCGCGAGGGCCGGCGAAACCGCTACGAGATCGTCCCTGGCGCCATGTTCCGTCATCCGGCCGAGTCCGATCACGAGATCGCCGGCCTCTTGGCGCTGATCACCGAACCCCCGGCGCCGTGACGGCCGGCCGTGTTGTCGGTGCCGGGTGGGGCACTGGCGTACGGAAGCCGTCGATGCCGGGCACGGATGTCGACCTCGGCACCTGGTTCCGGACAGTGACCACCCTGCCAGGTGCATGCCCGGTTGCCGTATGCCATCGATCAGCTGTCGCCCACTGGGTTCGTGCATGCGTTGCCTCGGATGGTCTCATTTCCGGCGATCTCCCGGCGATCTCCTGCGAGCCGTGGGGACGAAGCCGATCCTGGAGGAGGGTGCCTTCGTACAGCACCCCTTCCTGTGAACGCCGGGTTGCAGCATGGGCTTGGAGCCACGGCGGGGCGCACGAACGATCGACGAGATGGCTCTGACCAGCCTCACGAGCATCCGCTGTCTACCGGACCCGGCAGCCAGAATCGCAGCACGTGCAGCCCTGGAACACAGGCCCCCTGCGCGGGCGAAGGACATCGTCGTCCAGTGCGACGCGGAGGGCATCGACCCCGCAACGGTCCAGGCGGGAACCCTTGCCGGTGATCTGCAATGGATCGACGCGAGCGCCGGTGCCGATGAGGCATTGCAGTTGATGGAACAGCATCAGATCAAGCGCCTGCCAGTCATCGACACGGAGCAGGGTCACCAACTGGTCGGCATGATCAGCGAAGCCGACCTCGCGCGCAATCTGTCGGACAGTCAGATCGTGGAATTCGTGACCCGGGTGTACGTCAACGCCTGATCCGGTGGCGGGCTGCCCCCTTGCCTGCCAAAGGGCAGGCCGCCGCCCTCCCGGGCGGTGCAGCCTGAAGTCTTCGTATGGAGCGGCATCGGGTGGTCGTGTATCCGCCGCCTTCTGAGGGTGGCGGTCGGCGCGTGCGCCTGGACTGCCAGGACCTCGGCATCGCGTACGACCGTCGGGACCTGATGGAGTCCCTGCGGCGTGCAGGCCTCGACCCTGACTCGGTCTATCTGGACGACGAACTGTTCGACCGGCGCAGCGCAGGCCCGACAATTTGGTGAGTCCCCTGCCTGACCCGGTTTCTGGGATCACTTGGGGCCGGGCAGGGGACCTAAGGGGCGGCTACCCCCGTTCTGGCGGCTACATCGCCTCCGGCCAAAGGAGCAGCCGCGCCGCCAGGTCGATGACCGACACCCACTCGGTTGCGGGGATCGCCGCGGTGCCGGCGGCATGCCGTGCCGCGGCCTCAGGACCGCCAGGCGCTCCCGGGTGCGCAAGGTGACCTTGGCGACGGCAACCGTGCAGGGCCAGCGCCTCCACCAGGAGCGCGTATGGCCGCTGACCCTGCTCGCCGGCGGCCCCGACCCAGTAGGGCTTGGCGTAGAGCATCGGGTAGACGTCGCGCTCATCGACGAAGCCGAGGACGTCGACGGTTCGCTTCGTGGGAAGAGGGAGTGCGGCCAGGTCCTCATCGAGGAGCACGACGGTGCGGCCGTCGGGGCGCTGCCGGCCGCGCGCGATGTCCGACTGCGGTACCCCCACCTCTTCGCGCTCGCAGACCCTGCGGTGCCTGATGCGGGCTCCGTCGCTCGCGTGGACCTGGTGGAATCCGGTGCCTGGAAGCAGTACCGACGTACTGAGACGCAGGGCGGGTTCTTGCTCGGCTCGCTGTCGCAGGCGGTGTCGCAAGTCGTCAGCGCGGAATGCTCGACTCGGTGTAGGTACTGTCTGTTGCTTTGCGATGCCGCTTGTCCGCAAGCGGTTCCTGGCGGTCTTTCACCAGTGGGCAACGAGCTCAGTCCGAGTGGGTTGTGTGCCGAAGGGGTGAACTGCTGGGCGAGAGCCGACCGCGGCCACCGCTATGCGGTCGGCGCCAATTCGGCCCGACCGAATAGCAAGGCGTACCCGGTTGCCAGTTGTGCGAGAACCCGGTAGATGAGGTCGTCCCCGGCCAGGCGACTGAGAATCGCGAAAACGGTCCCGGCGTCCCAACGTGCGGTGGCGGGCGTGCCGCCGGTGCGGGTGGCCAGGTCGCAGACGAAGTCGAAGCCGGTGAGCGGTTCGGTGCGGGGGAGTTGGGCGGTGAGCTCGAGCGCGGCTTCGACAGGAAGCCGGGCGGCCAGGGCGACGCGTTCTTCGCCGATCAGCTGCCGACCGAGTCCGGCCAGCACATCACGGACCGCCTGCTCGGCCCGTTCGCGGGTTGGGTAGGCACCCTCGTAGCGTACGTGCTCGACCATCGCGTCGAACGTCATCGCCGTTGTACGGAGGTCCGCTGGGGGCTGCGGGGACATCGGTGTGCCTTTCATCTTCTTGTTGTGGTGTGGGGCGGGGGCAGCGTGTCCCGCCCCACGGTCGTGAGGGTCAGGCCGGCTCGAGGTGGCCGAACAGCAGGTCGTAGCCCGGGGGCAGCTGAAGCAAGAGCCGGCGCAGGAGGTCTTGTCCGGCCTCCTCGGCGGCCACGCTGAGGACGGCGCCGACGTCCCAGCGTGCGGTCTGTTCGGTGGCGCCTTCGATCCAGGCGGCGGTGGCCCGCACAAACCGCTCGGCGTCCAGCGGCTCGGCGGCCTGCAGCGGATTGAGCAGGATGAGTGCGTAGGTCTCCGGGAGCCGAGCGGCGAGTTCTGCGCGCTCCTCGCCGACCACGTGTGCGCCCAGCAGGGCTAGCACGACGCGTGCGGCCTGGTCCGCCTCCTGTGGTGTGGAGTATTCGCCGCATTCCTGCACGCGTGCGAGGAACGCATCCGGTCGCATGGGCACGGTAATCCCCTTGGGTTGCGCGGAGGACGGAACCGAGGAGGGAGGGAAACGGTTAGCCGTCCTCCGCCGCCTGCATGTGCCGGGTGGTGCCCGGCTCAGGGCTCAGCCGCTGATCTGCTTGCGGTCGCCGGTGGACGTGATGGCGATCTTGCGGGGCTTGGCCCGCTCCGCGATCGGGATGCGCAGGGTCAGGACGCCGGCGTCGTATTCGGCCTCGATGTGGTCGGCGTCCAGGGTGTCGGCGAGCATGAGCTGCCGGGAGAAGACGCCGAGGGGCCGTTCGGACAGTTCCATCTGCACGTCGTCGGCCTTGGCGACGGGACGGCGTTCGGCCTTGACCGTGAGCATGTTGCGTTCGACGTCGATGTCGATCGCTTCCGGCGATACGCCGGGAAGGTCGAGGGCGATCACGTAGTGGTCGCCTTCGCGGTAGGCGTCCATCGGCATCGTCGAGGGCCTCGTCCATGTGCCGGACGTCCCCAGGAGCTGCTGGGTCAGACGGTCCAGCTCACGGAACGGATCGGTGCGCATCAACATCGTGAAACACCTCCAAGCGTTCGGGCAGTGGCTGCCAATGCGCTTCACCTGCTTTCACTTGTACCATGTCGTCCAAGCGATGACAAACGTCAAGTCGTCGAAGCGATGACACGAGGAGACACCTGCTTCATGGATGCCACCGAGCCCTCTGCGTCGACGGCTGCCAAAGACGGTGGAGCCGTGCCGCTCCTGGCCGCCGCAACCGCTCTGGCAGCCATCGACGAGGCTCTGCGTACGGCCCGCGCCGCGGATACGACGCCGGCGGCCATCTCAGGTGACGACACAGAACAGGCGCTGGCCTCGCTCATGCTGCTGCGAGAGGTGCGCGAGCAGCTCGCCGGGTGGGAGAGGGGCCTTATCGAGACCGCCCGCGCCGCCGGCACCAGCTGGGCCGACCTGGCAGGCCCTCTCGGGGTCGCCAGTCGCCAGGCTGCCGAGCGCCGCTACCTGCGCCTGCAGCCGGGAGCAGCAGGCAGCACGGGGGAGGAGCGGGTGAAGGCCACCCGCGACCGCCGCGCCGCCGACCGCACCGTTACAGCCTGGGCACGCGACAACGCCGCAGACCTGCGCCGCCTGGCCGCTCTCGTCACCGGGCTGTCCGACCTTCCCCCCGCGGCTCGCTCCGCCATCGCCGCCATCGACAGGGCCCTCGCCCACAACGACGCGGCCCGATTGATGGCCCCCCTTGCGGCCGCCCGCATCCATCTGCAGCCGGGGCATCCGGAGATAGCTGCGCGCGTGGACGCTCTCATTCGGCACGCCGACCAGCTGCGCCAGGACAGCAACGACCAGCGACGCGACGCTTGACCCAGCGGAACGAACCGCAGCGGCCCGGCGTCCCCCCGGGCAGGCCCGAACGGTGGATCGGGGGTCGATGCGAACCGGGCGGCGTGGCGCGCCGCCTGTCACCAAAGATCAGGTCCGCCGCCCCGCCATTCGACCAGCTCCCCTTCCAGAGGTCTCTGACTCGGGGCCTGAGCCCAGCCCGCCGCAGCAAGACGAGAATGTCCCTGGGCCCATGGGCCAGGGTGAGGATGCGCTCATCCAGCCGGACCCGGCGCCCGCCGCATTCCGAAGGCGGATACACGATCATTCGGCATTCCACCCCTCCAGGCTGCGACGCAGTCTTGATGGCCGCATGCTGGAACAACGACCCTGTCCGGAGCTTTCTGCACTTCCCCCACGTACGAGCCCCGCACGCCGCCGGGGAGTGACTGCCTGACACGGCAACCATCGAGGTCCGCAACGAATGCACGACAAGGAAACGACCGCGCTCGTCGTGATCGACATGATCAATACGTATGAGCACGAGGACGCCGAACTGCTGCTGCCATCTGTGCGAGAGGCGCTCCCCGGCGTACGGAAGCTGATCTCACGCGCTCGCGCCATCGGTGTGGACGTCATTTACGTCAACGACAATTACGGACGCTGGCGCTCCCATCACGACGAAATCCTCGACATGGCACTCGCTGGCCCTCACGCCGACCTGGTCGAACCGGTCAAGCCCGACGCCGACTCGCTGTTCGTCGTCAAAGCCCGGCATTCGATCTTCTTCCAGACCCCGCTGGAGTACCTCCTGGACCGGCGGAACGTCGGCCATCTCGTGCTGCGCGGGCAGGTCACCGAGCAGTGCGTGCTGTATTCGGCACTCGACGCGCACGTCCGGCACCTGCCGACGACCGTCGCGAGTGACGCCGTCGCCCACATCCATCGCGACCTGGCCGACGCGGCGCTGCGCATGATGGAGCGCAACATGGGCACCCACCTCTGCCCAGCGGACGAAGTCCCGCTGGGCGTCGAGGCCGGGACACCGTTCCCGCCACCATGACCGGTCCGGTCCGCCAGCAAGGCCATGTGCTTCACGAACGCGAGGCCCTCTGGCGATCGGACGCTCAGCAGGAAAGTGCCTCATCGCAAATGCCGCCATGGCTGGTAAGCCGCTCATCGTGGTGGAGCAGAACAGCAGTGGCGGGTCGCGCCCTCACGGGCGTGGAAGGCGCCGCTATCTCCAGCACTGGGCCGCCCCGGCTGTCCTTCGGAACGGCGGGGGCGCTTTCGTGTCTTCAGGCCCCGGCTGCGGTGCGCGCGGGGTGGCAGCGGGGGCAGGCCTCGACGTCGGGCATGCCGAGGTCGATCTCCACCTCGCGGGGGCTGAGCCAGCCGCCGACCGCGTCCGGGCAGTCGCCGCGGTGGATCACACCGTGGAGGGACCCGCCCTTGGGTATGTGCTGGAGGCGCCAGCCGATCCCGCCTTGGCGTGCGACCGCTCCTCCTTCGGTGGCGTAGCAGCGGCACCGGGTCGAGGCTCCCTGTCCTCGACCTCGCGGATCTTCGCGTCGACCACGTCGATCTGCAACTGCAGGTACAACCGGATCACCCGCAGCCGCTCAGCATCAGGCGGCAAGTCGCCCACACGTTCGACTGTACGGCTGGCCAGCGTGTCGAGCCAGCGGGATCAGCTCTCGGTGGCCGTCTCGTCGACGAACGAACCTGCCCGGGGCGGTCATGATGAGGTCTTCCCGCAGGGCCGCGGTCAGGTTCCGCACAGTGCCGCGGCTCACGCCGAACTCGGACCCCCAGCCGCACCTGACCACGTACTCCCCAGGCAGCCCGTACATGCCGCCCAGTACCGATACCCGCAGCCGAGGGGCGGAGGCCGGAACGGCCCCGTCCGGCACCTGCGCCCGCTCCCAGTGGTAGACCGGCCCTGCCCATGCGGAACGGAGTCAGCCCTCGGGGCGGGGTCGCTTTACCGCCTGCCTGGCCATGCAAGTGGTCCACGCGGCTGGCCGGATGGGCTCGAAGACGCGGTCCCCGTCGCTTCCTTCCGGGGCTTTCGGCGGGGCCGCTCCGTCACCCGGTTGATGGGTCCAGCGTGCTGCCCGCCGCCACAGCCAACACGCTCGGTGCCCGCTTGTCGCACGCCTCGGCGCGGCACACGACCAAGATGCCGCCGGGTCCGGAGTCGGTTTCTACGCGGCGGGAGACGCCGTCGGTCAACACATCCGGCATGCACCCGCGTTCCGCGCGAGACACGCTGGACATATGCCTGCCAAGGAGCCGTCCGTCATCGTCCTTCCGCCCGTGGACGGCCGCCGAGTAACGATCAACGGGGTTTACTTCGGAACTGCCCGCGACATGACAGAACTGGAGCAGTTCCTTTGGCTTGCCGGCTTCGATCCCGCCTGGTTCGACATCGCCGACCCCGACGTCATCGAGTGGCGCGGCGGCGGCCCCGACGTGTGGTGACGGGCCCGCCCGGCCTTAATCGGCCCCGTAGGGCCTGATCCGGCCGGACGGACAAGTTCAGACTACGACGGCAGTCGGCGCCTGCCACAAGCGCCGGCACTCTGCTCTTCGCACCGTTCGCGCGCAACCGCAGGCGTCATGTGGCGCCCGCGGGCACCGGTCCGTGCCGTGTGCCCGCGAGTGCTGCAGTGTCTGCAGCATCAGGTGCAGGCCTGGACGCACTCGCTGTGGGCTGGTGGGAGCGCCAGTGGCGGCGCTGATGGCGGGGGAGCGGCACAGCCCAGCCGGCGCCACTCCTTCGAGTGGCCACCGCCCCGGCCCCGCCGCCCAGTACGAACCGTTGACACGCTTTGAGCATTGTCGAAAACGACCTCTTTCCACCGCCCGATTACGACGCCGTCGACATCGTCCTCACCGGCCCCGTCGACCAGGTCGCCCCCGTTCGCGCCCGGATTCAGGCCCGCGCGACCGACGGAAGCAGCATGCTGCTCGACCTGCCCGAGGACGGCCTCGTCCGCTGCCGCATGCGGATCACAGCCTCCCGGAGCTGCAGATGTTCCCGCCTAGGAGGTTTCGGCGACCTGTGCGAGGTAAGGCGATCTGCCGACGCCGCCCGCTTCGCCCCCCGACCGGGCGGCGCCCCGAGGGGCTCCCCCTCTCGGTGGTCAGCGCCTTGCAGACCGGGGCCTGCTCCATTCAGGCCCCGGTCGGCGAGGAGGACGTGATGGACGAGAAAACCCGCGTGAATCTCCCCGGAAAGAGGGTCCCGGTCAGCGGCATCTACGCATGCACCTGCGGCCAGGGCCATCGCTTCACCAGCACAGACGTGGAGGGCCACACCTTCCCTCCGGTCCCGAAGGACTGCTCCGGCATCGGCTGGAATCTACTGATCCCTGCCCATGCGGAGCGCAGCCCCTAGGCCCCCAGCAGCTCGCCCGGTTACGTGGTGAGTACCGGGCGGGCGCCGTACGCGGCCCCGTCGGCGTACCTCCCCTGTCCGCGGCGGGGCCGCTCTACTACGCGGGAGCTTGGGTCGGGGCAGGCGTCAGGCGCCTGCGCCCCGCCAGCTTCACGCCCTCACGCCAGAGCTCCGTCTGCTTCCGGAGCAGGAGTCAGACAAAGGATTGCCGCCTGGAGCGTACCCAGCACGGCCTGTAGCAGCGACGGCTGCGCTCTTGGCGAGCGTCGCCGTGTCCGTCCATGCCTGCACCGGGTACCGGGCGCCGTTGCGGTAGATCACGTGGGCCAGTTGGTGCTCGGTGCCGAGCCCGAGGGATCGGGGCCCGCAACGCTGATGCCCCGCTCACCGCGGCGCCTTCGTTTCCGACCCGCCGGGGATCGCTCCCTGGGCGCGCAGTTCGGCGATCTCGGCGGGGCCGAATCCCAGCTCGGCGAGGATCTCGTCGGTGTGCTCGCCCAGGTCCGGCGCACGCTTCGCCGGCACCTTCGGCACCCCTCGCAGGTTGACCGGGCTGCTGATGGTCTCCGTGAGCCCGGTGACTCCTTCCAGCGGCACCACGACGTCGTTCGCGCGCAGTTGCGGGTCCTGCGCGGCCTCCTCAGGGGTCTGGATGAGGCTGTGGGTGACGCGTTCTCGTCCCAGGGCTTCCTTCCAGTGGGCGAAGGGCCGCGCGCGGAACTCGGCGTCGAGCAGCTCGCTGAGCGCGGCGGCGTTCTCGAGGACACCCTCGACGTCGGCGAAACGCGGGTCCTCGAGCAGCTCGGGGCGCCCGATGGCCCGCGTCAGTCCCGGCCAGTGCGGGGGAGACGCGACCAGCATGAACCACTCGTCGTCGGCGGTCCGGTAGGGGTTGACCAGCGGGTTCGCCGGCGCCTTCCGGTCGTGCAGCTCGAAGGACGTGCCGCCGGCGAGTGCGCCGGCCACCAGGGTTCCCGTGGCCCAGACGCCCGTGGCGAGCAGTGACGTCCCGACACTGGCCCCTTGTCCCGTGCGCTCACGGCGGTACAGGGCGGTCACGATCGCCGCGTAGACGGCGATCGCCGACATGTAGTCGCCGCTGCCCCAGACCGGCACCGTCGGCGGTGCTCCCGCGTCCCGGGTGGAGGCCAGCAGCCCGCTGCGCGACCAGGCGGCGGTCAGGTCGAAGCCCGGTTGCCCGGCGTCGGGGCCGGTGTCACCGAAGCCGGTGATGTCGGCGTAGACGACCCGCGGGTTCCAGCCCGCGACCTCGTCGTAGCCGAGGTGCAGTCGCTCGCGGGTGCCGTGCGGGAAGTTGGTGATCACCACATCGGCCCACTCGACGAGGCGCTTGAGGATCCCGGTGGCCGCCGGAGACTTCAGGTCGATCACCATGCCACGTTTGTTGCGGTTGGCGAGGTGCCAGCTGTAGTTGGCCCGTGCCTGGGGACTGGGCGGCACGGAGCCCAGCCGCCGCTGGGGATCGCCGTTCCCCGGCGGCTCGATCTTGATGACGTCGGCTCCGAAGTCGGAGAGCATGGTGGCCGCGGCCGGTGCCGCGATGAAGCTCGATGCGTCAAGGACCTTCAGCCCGGTGAACACGGATTCGGTGGTCAACGTCGTCACCTCACGAAAGCGCTCAGGCCGTCGGTCACGGCACGCCCGACGATGAGGGTCTGGATCTCGCGCGTGCCCTCGTACGAGTAGATGGCCTCGGCGTCGGCGACGAACCGGCCGATCTTGTAGTCGAGGATGATGCCGTTGCCGGCCAGCAGTTCGCGCGCCCATCCCACGGTCTCCCGCATCCGCACGGTGCAGTAGGCCTTCGCCAGCGAGGACTGCTCGTCCCGGTACACCCCGGCGTCCTGCAGCTGGGCCAGCCGCGTCACCATCCCGCACGACGCCGTGGCATTGCCGAGCATCTTCACCAGCAGGTCCTGCATCAGCTGGAAGCCTCCGATGGGCCGCCCGAACTGCTCCCGCTGCTTGGCGTACTCCAGGGCGATCTCGTAGGCGCCGAACATGATGCCCACCGCCTGCCACGCCACCCCACTGCGGGTCCGGCGCAGGATCTCCGCGGCGTCCTTGAACGAGTTCGCGTTCTGCAGCCGGTTGGCCTCCGGAACACGGCAACCGTCGAGCACGATGTCCGCGTTCTGCACGATCCGCAGCGCCATCTTGTTCTCGATCTTCGTCGCGGTGAACCCGGGGGTGTCCTTCTCCACGACGAAGCCCAGCACGTGACGGGTCTCGACGTCGCGGGCCCAGATGACGACCAGGTCGGCGAACGTCGCGTTGCCGATCCACCGCTTCGCGCCGTCGAGGATCCATCCGTCGCCGTCGCGGCGCGCGGTCGTCCGCAGCCCGCCGGCCACGTCGGAGCCGCCGTGCGGCTCGGTCAACCCGAAGGCGCCGATCTTCTCGAAGCGGCTCATCGCCGGCAGCCACCGCCGCCGCTGTTCCTCGGAGCCACAGGCGAGGATGGTGCCCATGGCCAGACCCGTGTGCACACCGAAGAACGTCGCCACCGAAGCGTCGGCATGGGCGAGCTCCAAGGCCATGAGACCCGCGAAGAGGTTGCTCGGCCTGGGTTCCGTCGAGTCCGGGTCGGCCCAGTCCACGAGCCCGAGCCTCCCGAAGCCTTCGACCAACTGGAAGGGGAACTCGGCCCGCGCCCAGTAGTCGTCGACGATCGGGGCGACCTGCGTGCGGAGGAACTCGCGGACGGACTCGACCTTCTCCCGTTCCCGGTCCGACAGCAGTTCCTCGTAGGCGTAGAAGTCCGCGGGCAGCAGCCCTTCGCCCAGGTAGGGACCGGACGGTGCCGGCAAGGTCGTGGTGCCGCTCATGGCAATCTCCCTCAAGCGCTGTGAGGCCTGGCACGGAGATCCGCGCCCGCCGGCGCGCTCAGCCCCCGGCTTTTCGGATCCGAGCGCGATTAAACGCGGATCCGGAGCGGCGCCCCCGGACCCGCGCCGCCCAGGGTGGTGGTGTCGCCGCGGACCACCCGAGTGGCCCGTCGCCGACGGTGCGCGAGAGGCGGGCGGGGCAGGATGCGGGAACTGCCGGAACGTCATGTCGGCGGTGGTGCGTCGGCGCCGCTGCTGGTGCTTCGGCGCAGCGCTCGTAGGGCCAGGCCCTGCGGACCGCACGTGCGGCTGGTCCACGGCTGCCGGTGCCCTCCACGGGCGAAGCGTCCGGTTCCCGCGACCGAGCCTGCCGTCGCTGAGGGCGGTCAGTCGTCGAGCGGCTGGTCGTGGAGACGGGCGGTGAGATCGTCGGCCCATCCCTGGGCCCATTGGCGCAATTCGCCGATCTCGGGCTCGGTGAGACCGTAGGCGGCGAATTCGGTGTCGTCGATCCAGTCCGCGCCGCCCAGGCGGGCCAGCAGGTCCTCCAGGTCGAAGGCGTCGCGGGCGTGGCGGCGGCCGAGCGCTTCGAGCTCGATCGAGGACCACAGGTGGGCCGCGGCACGGACGTCGATGAGGTCCCGGGCGATCCCGCGGTCGGCCAGTGCGCGGACCTTGGTACCTACCACGTCTTCGAGGGACAGGACCGGTCCGTGGTCGGTGATCACGGCGGGGCGGGTGAGGACTTCCTTGAGGATGTCGAGCTCGCATTCCTCACCGCTGTCCGGGTCGGTCACGGTGAGACGTGCGGCCAGCGGGTCCGCTTCCACGACGTGCACCTGCCAGCCGCGGTCGCGAAGCCCGGCGGTGACGGTCGCGGCGATCTGGTCCATCGGGTCGTTGTGGTCCGTGGCGACGTCGAGGTCCTGGCTGAGCCGTTGGACCAGGCCGTGCGCCTGCACCGCGTAGCCACCCGTGAGGACCAGGGGATACGGATTGCCGATGGTGAGGACGTCCGCCAGCAGCCGGCGGTGCAGTGGATCGAGGTTCACGCTGCTCGAGGCGCCCGAGCGGGGAGTTCGCTGAACGCGGCTTCCCAGACGTCGCGGATGTCGCGGCTGATCAGCGTGCGAAGCACGGGCCAGAGCTTGATGAGAAGGTCCCGGTCGAGGTAGCGGACCAAGTCGTCGTGGAGGCCCTCGGCCAGGACGGTCCGGTAACAACTCATGCGCAGCCGCGGCTGGTCCAGATCGAACTCCGTCAGGCCCGACCAGGCCAGGTGCAGCGGCAGGGCGATCGTCCCGTGCGCGGGTCCCCGCAGAGCGGACAGTTCCGCGGGCAGCCGCCTGCGGAACCGATCGCGGCGCAGCTCTGTGGTGCTGGACGTCGATGCCATGCCCCGATTATTTCCCAGCCCGCGGTACCGGGGCCACAAACCCGCCGATCCGGGGCGGGCGCCGTCGCCGTGACCGTCACGCCGCTCCAGGCGCCGGGTGAACGCTCGCGAACGGGTCCCTGCCGGAGGCCGGCCCGCCCGGCGCACCGGGCGTCGCCGTCGGGTTAGTCTGTCCCCCGTACCGGACACGGGGTGCCCCGCCGAGGGCTGAGATCACACCCGTCGAACCTGAACCAGTTCGTACTGGCGGAGGGATGTCTCCATGCCATTGGCGCATGTTTCCGGCGGTCTGCCCGCCGACAGCCGACAGACCGTCTTCGACGGCCGCATGCCGGCGGCCGCCGGCGACCTACGGATCGAAGCACACGGCATACGACCGGTCCCCGAGGGCAACCGCTACGGCGGACCGGGGCGCCTGTTCACCGTGTGGTTCGCCCCCAACCTCACCATGACCGGCGTGTTCACCGGCACCATCGGCATCGTCCTCGGCCTGGACTTCGCCACCGCGCTCACCGCCGTGGTGCTCGGCACCGTGATCGGCGCGATACCCACCGCCTACCTGGGCACCTGGGGGAGCCGGACGGGCGCGGGGCAGCTGCCGCTGGCCCGGCTGGCCTTCGGCCGGGCCGTCGCGCTGCCCGGCATCCTGCAGTGGCTGTCCTCGGTCGCCTGGGACGCCCTGATCGGGCTCTTCGGCGGGGACGCGCTGGCGCGGCTGTGCGGCCTGCCCTTCTGGCTCGGTGTCCTGATCATGATGCTCGGCCAGGGCGCTCTCGGCGTCCTCGGCTACGAGGCCATCCACCGGCTCCAGATCGTGATGACCTTCGTGCTCGCCGTCGCCTTCGCCCTGATCGCCTGGAAGCTGCTCGACGGCGTCGACCCCGCGGTCACCGGCTCCGCCCACGGCGCCGACCGGGGTGGGGCGTTCGTCCTGACCAGCACCATCGCGCTGAGCCTGTCCCTGTCCTGGGCCCCGTACGCCAGCGACTTCAGCCGCTACCTGCCACGGACCACCTCGCGCTCGCGCATGTTCTGGTTCACCCTGGCGGGCCTGGTGGTGTCCTTCGTGGCCGTCCAGGTCCTCGGGCTGTGGGGCGCGTCCGTCCTGACCGACCAGACCGCCGCGGGCGTGGCCGATCTGCTGGGCGGCGGGCCGCTGGGGGCGTTCGGGCTGCTCGCCGTGGCCCTGGCGGCCCTGTGCAGCAACGCCATGAACGACTACAGCGGATCCCTGGCCCTGCAGACCGTCGGCGTGCGCGTTCCCCGCCCGGCGGCGGCCGCATTCGCCGCCGTACTCGGCTTCCCCCTGGTGCTGTGGATGCACGCCGCCGACACCACCGCCCGCTTCCAGAACGTGCTGCTGTTCGTCGGCTACTGGATCCCCGGCTTCGTGGCGATCGTCATCGTCGACTGGCTGGTCCGGGCACGGGCACGGGCGGGCGCCGAGATCGACCTCGCCGCCGAGACCGACCGGTCGCAGCCCGGCCTACCGGCCGTGGTCGCGTTCGTGGCCGCCTTCGCCGCGGCCGTGCCGTTCATGGACACCACGTTGTACGTCGGCCCGGTGGCGGAGGCCCTGCACGGTGCGGACCTGTCGTACTACGTGGCCTTCCTCGTGGCCCTCGCGGTGTACACCCCGCTGCGACTGCGTCAGCGCTCGCGGCCCTGAACCGCCGCGTCCCGAACCGCCGACCATCGCAGGCGCCCGCACACGTCCGTCCCCCCAAGGAGCGACACCGCATGTCCCCGACGTCCGCCGACCACACCGCCTTCGCCGCGGAGGCGCTCACGCGCCTACGGGCCCACTCCCCGCTGGTCCAGTGCCTGACCAACTCGGTGGTGACGGGGTTCACCGCCAACGTCCTGCTGGCGCTGGGCGCCTCGCCCGCCATGGTCGACATCCCGGGGGAGGCCGGACCGTTCGCCCAGGTCGCCTCGGGGGTCCTGGTCAACCTCGGCACCCCGCACGCCGAGCAGCGCTCCGCCATGGTCGAGGCCGCGCAGGCGGCTGCCCCGGCCGGCACCCCGTGGGTGCTCGACCCGGTGGCGGTCGGCGCGCTGCCCGTGCGCACCGCGCTGGCGCACCGGCTCCTCGAGCTGCGGCCGACGGTCGTACGGGGCAACGCCTCGGAGATCATCGCGCTGGCGGGAGCGGGCGGCGGCGGCCGCGGAGTGGATTCCTCCGACGGCGTCGAGGCGGCGGAGGAAACGGCACAGCGCCTGGCCGGCGCGACCGGCGGCGTGGTCGCCGTCTCCGGACCCGTGGACTTCATCACCGACGGGGTGCGTACGGCCCGCATCGCCAACGGTGACGCGCTGCTCACCCGGGTGACGGGCGGGGGCTGCGCGCTGGGCGCCGTGATGGCCGCCTACGCGGCGGTCGACGAGGACCCGTTCGCCTCGACGGTGGCGGCCGTGACCGCCTACACGGTCGCCGCCGAACTGGCCGCGAAGAAGGCCGCCGGGCCCGGCAGTTTCGCCGTGGAGTTCCTGGACGCGCTCGCCGCGCTGCGGGAGTCCGACATCGCCGAGCGGGCGGCCGTTTCGTGACGGCGACGCCGGTCGATCTGTCGGTCTACCTGGTCACGGACGCGGCCCAGTGCAGCGCCAGGGGCCGCAGCGTGGCCGAGACCGTCGCCCAGGCGGTGGCGGGCGGCGTCACCGCGGTGCAGATCCGTGAGAAGCACGCCGACGGCGGTGCATTCCTGCGCACGGTCACGGAGGTGGCCGCGGTCCTCCCGGAGCACGTGGCGTTGATCGTCAACGACCGGGTGGACGTGTTCCTGGCCGCCCGCGCCGGGGGCATCCGCGTGTCGGGCGTCCACGTCGGACAGTCCGACCTGCCCCCGGCCGCCGTCCGCGAACTGATCGGACCGCACGCGGTCCTGGGCCTCAGCGCCGCCACCCCCGAGGAACTGCGTGCCGCCGCCCAGGATTCCGCGGGCGTCCACCACGTCGGCATCGGCGCGCTGCACGCGACCCGGACCAAGGCGGACGCCCCGCCTTCGCTCGGCCTTGACGGCTTCGCCCGCCTCGCCCGGCTCAGCGCACTGCCCACCGTGGCCATCGGCGGCGTGAACCCTGCCGACCTTCCACGACTGCGGGAGGCCGGAGCCGCGGGCGCGGCCGTCGTGTCCGGCATCTGCGCCGCCGAGGACCCCCGTGCCGCGGCCCGCGCGTACACCCTCGCTTGGGGCCGTGTGCCGACCCGGAGCCGGGAGAGGCACCTCGCCTGACGGTGCGAATCCGCAGGCCAGTTGATCGCTCGGCTTAGCGCAGGACCGACGAGGAGATCGGCTCGGTGAACGGTCCGTATCGGGCACGATTCCAGCGCCGTGCCTACACCGGCCAATCCAAAATCAATTGCTCCCGTCGATCCCCATAAACCAACTGAGTATCGTGATCGGCCCGCAGCTTCGGTAGAGCTTCCGCCTCTACCCCAGTGCCGGGTCGGCGTGCTGCGTTGGCGCGGGCATGGAGCCGGCCCCACCGGCATCACTGCGGCGGTCGACGTGCCCGGCTACACCCGGAGCTCGGCCCTGGAGTTCGACAGAATCACCGCCGGGATCATCTCCCGCGCGAACGCCTTGAAGGGCACGGAGGTCGCGCTGCGCGCGGCCGACCAGCGGCGCCTGCCGCAGCAGAGCCCGCCGGGGACGCCGCGGGACGTGGTGCTGTGCATACGTGTCTTCTCCGTCGTGGTCGTTGCATGGCTCTCGAGAAGTGACGCCGCCGTCGGGAGGCATTCGGTTTGCCGCCTCTCGCCTCGGCCCCGGCACGGGACCTGCCGGCGCCTCGAGCTGAGGGCTGGCTCGACTCAGTGAGTCGGGAGGTCCCGAGTCGGAATGTCGCCAACGGTGCCGACACAATCTTCGTCCGCCAATCGGATGGTAAGTGGCTAATCCCTGGTTAGTGACGTTGGCGTGTCCCCGCGTGCCATGGCAGTCGGCTCCTGGCAGGGTGCGTCATCCCAGGCGGGGGGCATCGGCGCCGGCGCGGGCGAACCCGCCCCACACTCTTGGCGCCCAGCCTGGTGATGCTGTGGAGCCGGCGCCGATGCAATAGCGATCGTTCGTTAAAGTTTTGCCTCAGAGCTGTCCGTACCCCAAGGGAGGGAAAGGGCGTACCTCGCGAGGTCAGCCGAGGGTCTGCGCGGTCTGCTGCCGGGACGAGTTGCCAATGGCGTCCATCAGCTCGTGGCGTGTGTGGGCGTAGGTGAAGTCCGGGACCGTGTGGGTGCCTTCGCGGAGGTCCCGTCCCAGATGGGTGTAGAGCGCGGCGACGTTCCTGGCGGGGCCGACGAGGCTGTCGGGGATACCGGCGGAGTACTCGGCGGGCACGTCGAGCTTGGCCACGGTGGCATCTTCGCCGAAGCCGGCCTGGAGGGTGAGGTCGGTGACCTGGATGTTGCCCCAGGGAGCGGTCAGGACGATGTCGCCGTCGGTGCCGTTGATCTCCCAGCGGAAGTTGTCTCCGCGAGAGGCGCCGCCGCGGTAGAAGACCGAGGCCGCGGCGCCGTTCTCCAGGGTGCCGATGACCGAGATCTGGTCCGGGGCGGTCACCGGGACGATGGTGTTGCCGTCATCGGTCACGGTCACCTCCGTGCGGCCTCGCACGAGGTTGGCCGACAGGTGGTCGAATTCTCCGAGGGTGACGTTGAGTGCGTCGATGGCGTGCAGGGCGGCGCCGGACAGGGGGGTGGCGCCCTGGGTCTCGTCGTACCAGTAAGTGTGGGCCTTGGTGGTCTGCCCGTTCCAGACCATGCCGGAGGCGACGAGGGAGGTGCCGATGACCCGGCCGATCCTGCCGTCCTGGATCAGATCGCGCACGTAGCGCAGTTCGGGGTGGAAGCGCCCCTGCAGGCCGATGGCGGTGTGCACCCCGGCGGCCTCGGCGCGCCGGGTGAGCTCGGTGGCCTCCGCCAGGTTCAGAGCCAGCGGCCACTCGCTGTAGACGGTCTTGCCGGCGTCGATCGCGGCGGAGATGAGTTCCCGGTGGTGGGGGACCTTGACCGCCACCACGGCGACGTCTATTCCAGGGTGGGCCAGGAGGTCGGCGTGGTTGTCGTAGGCCGCCTCGATGCCGAACTCCCGCATGGCCGCCTCTGCGGACTCGCGGCGGGAGGTGCTGACGGCGCGCAGTGTGAAGTCCGGCAGTGCCTTGAGGGCGGGGATGTGGCTGATGGAGGCCCAGCCGCCCGGGCTGCCGCCGATGATGCCGACACCGATGGTGCTCATGTTGTACTCCTGTGAGACGGGCTGTGAGACGGGCCCTGTGCGGGCCGAGGGGGAAGTGGTTGGTGCTACTTCTTCGCTGCGGTGGACGGCGTCCAGTTGGGGACGGTGTCCACCCGGAACCGGGACAGCACGGTGCTGGCGATGTACCAGCGGCCGTGGATCCGCTGATAAGTGTCGCGGTACTCGCCGTAGCCGTGGAAGCCGTTCTTGTAGCTGGATCCGGCCGGGAAGCTCACGTAGTCCTCCATCGCCCAGATCGCCGTGGCGCGGTTTCCGTGCACCTGGATCTCGGGCAGGAAGCCCTGGTGGGCGGTGGGGGCGTTCCCCAGGAGCGCTGCCGTCTTCTCGGCGAGCTCCTTGCCGCTGCTGTACTTCGCGCCCACGTCGATGGTGGGGTGGGCGGTGAAGAGAGCGGCCAGCTTGGACCACTGCTTGCTGTCGAGGTAGCGGAAGTAGCGCGCCTTCACCTGGCGGATGTCCTCGATGTCGGCGAGCCGCTGCACAGTGGCCGCGTTGTGTGCCGCAGCGGACTGCGCCGGGTACGTGGCGGATGCGGGCTGGGAGGCCCAGGCGGCCGCGCCCGCGCCCCCGCCGGCCAGCAGTGCGGCCACGGCGGCTGCGCCGACCACACGCGAACGCCATGCGGAGGGCGTGCGGGATTCCTGCTTGCTCATGCTGTGTCCTTTCGGCGCCGCATCCGTGCGCGGGCGACGGTCGTTGAGTTCCGGGCCTGTGGGCTACCGACTTGGCGCTCACCGAGGAAGCGCCGCACTACCGGTCGGTCGCGACCCGGTCACGTCAGCCAGTGAACCCTATGTGGAACGATGCGTCAAAAAAATCGTCCGAATTTCCTGCCTCAGATGGGGGAATATTTGTAGCGATCGTTCGAGATGGGGCACGGCTCTTACGCGATCGTCGGCGATAGAGCTGATGAACCTGTCGCCTCGACGCCACCCACGCGGGTCGCTGACGCAGTGAGTCGACCGCCCAACCGGCCGGCCGGCGACTCGATAGGGGGTCCGGACGCCCGGTCGGCCCTCGCGTGCCGATGCGGGTGTCGTGTCGCCGGCCGTGACGGTACCCGCGGGGCTCTCGCCGGGTGCACGGCCGTCGGTCTGCCCGATGCGGGGTATCGGGAGGGAGGCCGCGGAGGCGGCGAGAGCGGCGAGAGCGAGCGTGGCGAACGCCCAGGTGCAGCCGCTTTCCGCGGGCAGCACGCTGGGGGGCGTGTGCCCGGTGATGATGTTGCCCACGATGGCGGTGCCGAAAGCCCCGCCAATGGTTTACACGGAGGGAAAACGACGGCTGCGGGTGTCTCCGCCACCGTTGGCGGCAGTGCGCACGTGCCGCTGCCCCAAGCGGTCAGCCGGGGCGGTGGACGGGTGATTGTGCCGCGCCCGCCCGGACGGAGCGGTGGGCCATCCACTGGGCCAGGGGTTGGAGTGCGTTCAGCAGTGATTGGCCGTCCGGGGTCAGGCTGTAACGGATCTGCACGGGCGTGGTCGGCATCACCGTGCGCTCGATCAGTCCCTCGGCGGCCAGCTCCTTCAGGCGCTGCGTCAGTAGGCGGTCGGAAATACCACCGACCATCGCTCGGAACTCCCCGTGGCGCCGGGCCCCATGTGCGGCGGCCGCCAGAATTCCTCCTGTCCAACGTCGCCCGACAAGCTCCAGCGCGCCCAGCAGATTCGGACAGGTGCTGTCGTCGATGGTGCGTTCCTTGCACTGCGCGGATGGTGAAGCGGGCATTCCGGAAACTCCCATTGAGGTAGGTTGCCTGCTGACGGGGACTGAGGGCCGGGCAGAGATTCAGCACACCTCCCGGCACCGGACGGCAGGGCACGTCGTTGCACGACGGTTGCCGTGTCCGAATCTCGCAGTGGCATCCGCCCTGCTGCTGCCGTTGTCAACGAGACCGGGACGAGCGCCGTTTTCGACTCCTCGGAAAGGACAACTGTGGGGCAGCGCGTTCCCTTCCCCCGATGGGTAGGCCGAGAGCGCTTGTCACTCAGCCGGGCGTCGCACATGCCGGGAGCAGCCGGACGTAGTCCCTGCGAGGCCAGCGGGTGACCACGGAGGGCATCGCACCGCTACGCCGCTTGTCCTGGAAACGCAGGGAGCCGTGCTCGCCGCTTTGCCGGGCGCCGCGGAGGATGTCGAGCGCCTCGTCGAGGGGGAAGGCGCCCGCGCCGAGTCCGAACTCGAACCGGCGCCCGGACAGGATGTCGAGGCTCGCCGCCGTCCGGGCGAGCATCGCCGGTGGTCGCAGGGGCAGGTTTGTAACGTTCGCCGAGACGTGGATGCGGCTGGTTCGTGCCGTGACCCAACGAGAGCTCCGATGGGCAGGGACGGCCGTGAGCGGAGGGTCGTCGCACGGTTACGACAGCGGTTTTCAGCCAGCTTGTCCCTGGAGGGCCGGACCGCACGCGTGTGGGGGGCACGACGCGCCTCGGCGTGCTCAGGCCGCGGAACGCCGCCGGCCGCCTAGTTCGTGCGCATTCCGGTGCGGCCGATAATGCTCCACATGTCCGTCACTGGGTGGTGTTGCCGGGGGCAGGCTGGTCGGCGGCAGCCGGTGAACTGCCGGCACGGTCGGGGGCGTGCATGCTGGCGAGCAGGCGTAGGCGTTCCTCGGAGGCGCTGCCCGGCTGCGCGTGGTAGGTGATCAGCGTCTGCCCGGCGCCCGGTATGAGCAGCTTTTCGTAGCGCAGTTCCAGCGGGCCGGCCTGGGGGTGGCGGAACATGGTGGTGCCGGTGGTCTTGTGCTTGACGTCCTGGCGGGCCCAGAGCGTACGGAAACGTTCACTGCTCAGGGTGAGCTCACCGACGATCTCGACGAGTCGCGGGTCGTGGATGTCGGCGCCGACGATGGAGCGCAGGTAGGGGACGACCCGGGCGGTCATGTCGTCCCAGTCCTGATGGAGCTCTCGCATCTCGGGTTCCAGGAACGCGGCGAGGATGCCGTTGTGGCCGGGGGCGTTGAATGGCGAGAGCGCGACGGCGAGGTCGTTGGCGGCAAGGATGTCCATGTACTTGCCGTGGACGTATGCCGGCGTGAGCGGCCAGGAGTCGATGAGGGTGCGAATGCCGGCGCTGACCTTCTCGGGCCTGCGGGGCCGCTTGCGCTGCGGACCCTTCGGTGCGGCGATCTGCAGCAGGTAGGCCGTGGCCTCCTCGTCCAGCCGCAGGGCGCGAGCTATGCTGCGCAGGACCTGCTCGGAGGGATTCTTGTCGCGGCCCTGCTCCAGGCGGTTGTAGTAGTCGGAACTGATGCCCGCGAGGAAGGCGACCTCCTCGCGCCGCAGCCCCGGGACGCGCCGGTTGCCTTGATCGGCAACGCCGGCCTCATCTGGTGAGATGAGCTCCCTGCGGGCCCGCAGGTAGCGACCCAGTGCGTTGGCGTCTTCGGTGGCTGGCATGTCTCCAGCGTACGAAGGCATTCCGGTTCCCCGGGTGGCCCTGCCGGTCCCAGTCTCAGCCCGGCCTGGTCCGCCCGGCGGCATCCGGTGCAGCCTGGCGGCACAGTCCGCGAACCAGGAGGAATGCATCGTATGTCCCAGCTCTTCACCACCTCGTTCGACCGCGACAGCACCGCCTCCGAGGTGATCGGGGGCGTCGACCTGTCCGGCAAGCGCGTGGTCGTCACGGGGGCCAATTCGGGCATCGGCGTCGAGACCGCCCGCGCTCTGGCGGCCGGGGGGGCCGAGGTCACGCTCGCGGTGCGCCGTCCCGAGGCCGGCGAGCAGGCCGCAGCGGACCTGCGCAAGGCGACCGGGAACGACGCGATCCACGTCGCCCGCCTGGATGTGTCCGACCTGGAGTCGGTACGCGCGTTCACCGCCGCCTGGCAGGGCCCGCTGCATGTCCTGATCAACAACGCCGGAATCATGATGCCGCCGGAGCTCGAGCGCGGCATCGCCGGACACGAACAGCAGTTCGCCACCAACTACCTGGGGCACTTCGCCCTGACCCTGGGGCTGCACCGCGCGCTCGCCGACGCGGACGGGGCGCGCCTGGTCTCGGTGTCCTCCGGTGGACACCTGTTCTCCCCTGTCGTCTTCGACGACATCGACTTCCGTTTCCGCCCGTACGACGCGCTCACCGCCTACGGGCAGTCCAAGACCGCGGAGGTCCTTCTGGCCGTCGAGGCGCAGCGCCGCTGGGCCGGTGAGGGCATCACGGCCAACGCCCTGCACCCGGGTGCGATCGCCACCAACCTGCAGCGGCACACAGGCGGCCTGCGGACACCCGAGCCTTACCGCAAGACGGTCGAGCAGGGCGCCGCGACCACCGTGTTCCTCGCCGCGTCGCCCCTGGTCGAAGGGGTCGGCGGCCGCTACTTCGAGGATGTCAACCAGGCACCGGTGGTAGACGCCCGTCCCACGAAGCTCGGTGTACCCGGCGTGGCCCGCTATGCGCTGGACCCGGCGAACGCCGAGCGTCTGTGGGAGCTCGCCGGCGACATCGTCCGCTGAGCGTGAGTCCAGATCCCATGTCTCACCCGCTCAAACGAAAGAACTCCGCAATGAAGGTGACAATCGAGAAGATCGGCTTCATCGGTCTCGGTGACCAGGGCGGCCCCATGGCGGAAGCCATCGGTGAGCACGGCTTCGAGCTGCACGTATGGGCCCGGCGCCCCGCCTCGCTGTCCGCGGTGGAGAAGGTCCCGCACACGGTTCACGGCACCGTGGCCGCACTCGGGGCGTCCGTCCAGATGATCGAGTTGTGCCTGCGCGACGACGCCGACCTCTGGGACGTTCTGGATGGCCAGGGCCTGCTGGCCGCTGTCGCTCCCGGGACGATCATCGTCAACCACGGCACCGGCGACCCCACCGAGGCCGTACGCATCGCCGAACACGTCGCCCGGGCCGGAGGGGTCTACCTCGACGCACCCGTCAGCGGCGGCAGCCCCGGCGCCCGCGCCCGCACGCTGACCACCTTCACCGGCGGGTCGCGGGGCGCCTTCGAGGCGGCTCGGCCGGTGCTCGCCACCTTCAGTGACACAGTCAAGCTGATGGGGCCGGTCGGCGCGGGCCAGTTCACCAAGCTGTTCAACAACGCGCTGACCATCACCAACATGAAGAACGCCGAGGACGTCCTCGGTCTGGCCGCCCAGGTCGGTCTGGACATTCCGGCCCTCATCGACGTGGTCTCCGCCAGCAGTGGCGCCAGTGCGGCGCTCCGCGCCCTCGGCGGAGACATCACGCCGGAACTGGCCGAACACGTCCACACTCTCATGCACAAGGACATGCACCACTTCGCCGACGCCGTGCGCGCAGGTGGTGGTGACCCCTCGGAGGTGCTGGCACGCGGCCTCGCCGGCGCCGCGGGCCTGGTCGAAGCGGCCCGCATGGTGGCCCGTACCCGGGAGAAGGCCACAGCGCAGGGGGTGACCGGTGACCGCTGAGATCCCGGCGACCAGCCGCGCGGCCGCACTGACCGCCACCGGCGAAGCACTGCAGGTACTGGACGTGGAGATCCCCGCGGCCATCGAGCGGGACGCGCTGCCGGTCCGCATGACCGCCGCGATCCTGTGCGGCACCGACGTACACGTCGCAGACGGCTCCGCGGGTGATGTCGGCGGCGCACTTCCCCTGGTCCTCGGGCATGAGATGGTGGGCCGGATCGCGGCCTTCGGCGACGGTCCGCGAACCGACTCGCTCGGCCCACCCCTCGCGGAGCGCGATCGGATCGTCTGGACCCACGGCATGTGCGGCCGCTGCCGCGCCTGCGTCATCGACGGCGAGCCGAGCCCGTGCGAGAACCGGCGCCGTTACATGACCGAGAGCGCTCACACCTACCCGTTCGTGCACGGCCGCTTCTCCGCATACGGGTACGTGTACCCGTATGCGGGCAGGGTCCGCGTCCCGGACGATGTCCCGGACGCGGTGCGCAGGCGGGAACAGAGGATCCCACGCGGTCCCGTCGCAAAGTGACGCACACGCCTTGGTTCCCCTGAGACCGCCGCGAACGCAGAGGGGGGCGGTTCAGAACTCCAGGACGAGGCGACCGCGTACGCCGCCGGCCTCCAACAGACGGTGGGCCTCGGAGGCCTGTTCGGGAAGGAAGGTACGAGCCACGCGCAGGGTCAGCTTTCCAGCTTCGGTCTGTTCACGCAGGTCATCGAGCCGGCTGCGGTCGCCCAGGTACTCCGGGACGAAGGCCATGCGCACCCGCAGAGACCGCCGCCGCATCTCGTTGGGGCTGAGGGCGCAGGTTCCTTCGCCGAGCACGGTGACGATGACGCCGCCGTCATGGACCGCCGGGGCCACCGCCGCCGAACCGATGACTGCCGCGTCGATCAGGCCTGCCACTCCCGCCGGCACGGCCCGCAGGATGTGCTGAGCAACATCGGGCCCCCGGGGTACGACGATGTCGGCGCCGAACGAGCGCACGAGCTCCTCATCGGCTGGCGAGGCGTCCGCGACCACGGTGAGTCCGCCCGCTTTGGCCATCTGGGTCACATAGCCGCCGACGGCTCCCGCTGCGCCGGTGACCGCGAGCGTCTGCCCCGGTGAGAGCCCGGTCAGGTCGAGAGCGAGCCGCGCGGTCAGCCCGTTCATGGGCAGGGTGGCCGCCTCGGCATGGGTCGTGCCCCGCGGCGCGCGGGCGACCTGCTCCGCGGGCAGGACGACGTATTGCGCGTAGGCGCCGCCCAGGGCACTGGTCGGGTCGGCCATGGCCATGACCCGGTCCCCCAGGCGCAGATCGGTCTTTGTACCGGTGCCGATCTCGTCCAGCACCCCGGCTGCTTCCATGCCGGGGACATACGGGGGTGCGGGGGATGTGGGGCCCAGCGCCCCGATACGCAGGTAGCGGTCACCGGGGTTCACCGTGGCGGCGTGGACCCGGATGCGTACCTGCCCGGGACCGGCATGAGGCTCGTGCACCTCGAAGACGCGCAGGGCCTCCGGCCCTCCGAATCGGGATACTCCCACTGTTTTCATTTTTCCTCTTCATACGGGCCGAAGTTGCGTGTGCGTAGCGGGGAGGTGCCGCGCCCGGCCGGGGCGTCCGGCCGGGTCAGCCGCGCACGACTCCTCCTTGTCGATGTCTCTGACGCATCCCACGGGGTGGAGCACACGTCCCATTTGAACGAACGATACAGATAATACTTGGTCGGACGATACGGATTCGCGCGTCGCGAGCGATCTGCTCGGCGAACGGACCTGCGGTGTCCATGATCATTCAGCCTTGATCTTTCATGGCTCGCGGCGCCGCATCACCCGCACCTGTTCCCCTGTCCGTCCTCGACTCGCCACAGTGGGACAGGGCACGTCGGCCACTCAGGCCCTCCACACCAGCGTGCGCCTCGCCCGACAGGCGGAAGCCCGCGGTTGCCAGCGGAAACTCGATTTCGGGCACGCGCGGGCCTCTGCGGCCGACAGCTGACGGGCACCTCGATGTCGGTCACCGCAGTGGGTCAGCAACGGAGAACGGCGGCTCGGTAGCCGCGCGCACCGTGTCGACAGTGGCGCCGTGGCCGAGTTCCACCAGATGCAGGCCGTCGGCCGTCACGTCGAAGACCGCCAGCTCGGTGATGATCCGGTCGACGACACCGCGGCCGGTGAGCGGCAGGGTGCATTCCTGAACGATCTTCGGGGAGCCGTCGCGGGCAGTGTGTTCCATGACCACGACAACCCTGCGGGCGCCGTGGACGAGATCCATGGCGCCGCCCATGCCTTTGACGATTTTCCCGGGAACCGTCCAGTTGGCCAGGTCTCCGCCGGCGGACACCTGCATGGCGCCGAGGATCGTCGTGTCGATGCGGCCGGAACGGACCATGCCGAAGGACGCCGCCGAGTCGAAGTAGGCGGCGCCGGGCAGGACGGTGACGGTTTCCTTCCCGGCATTGATCAGGTCCGGGTCCACCTCCTCCTCGTATGGGTAGGGGCCGACGCCGAGGATTCCGTTCTCGGCGTGCAGCACTACGTGCACGCCGGGGGGAAGGTGATTGGGGATCAGGGTGGGCAGGCCGATGCCGAGGTTCACGTACTGGCCATCGGTCAGTTCCCTGGCCGCACGTGCGGCCAGCGCGTCGCGCAGTTCGCCGCTGTGGGTCCTGGTCGTCATCACTGTTCCTCCTGCGTCGTGTTTGTGGCGGGTGTGGCGTGTCGAGGGCCGAGTCGGACGTCGCCCGGCTCGCGCACTGTGCGGCGCTCGATGCGCTTGTCCGCGACGTCGGCGGCCACCACGCGGTCGACGTAGATGCCCGGCAGGTGGATGGCGTCGGGCGGAATCTCACCGGGCTCGACGATCCGGTCGGCCTCCACCACGGTCGTCCGGCCGGCCATGGCGCACAGTGGATTGAAGTTGCGGGCGGCGGCGTGGAAGACGAGGTTGCCATGCCGGTCCGCGACCGCCGCCCGGACGAGCGCGAAGTCGGTGGTGATGGCCTCTTCCAGCAGGTACCGGCGGCCGCCGAACTCTCGCACCTCCTTGGGCGGGGAGGCGACCGCCGTGCTGCCGTCCGGCGCGTAACGCCAGGGCAGTCCGCCCGCTTCCACGAGGGTTCCTGCGCCGGCAGGGGTGTAGAAGGCCGGGATGCCCGTGCCGCCGGCGCGCAGCCGTTCGGCGAGGGTGCCCTGGGGCACCAGCTCTACCTCGAGCACGCCTTCCAGGTACTGGCGGGCGAACTCCTTGTTCTCGCCGACGTAGGACGAGGTCATGCGGGCGATGCGGCCGGCCCGCAGCAGAAGTCCCAGGCCGCCGTCGTCGACACCGCAGTTGTTGGACACCACGGCCAAACGGGAAGTACCTGCGGCGACGAGAGCCGAGATAAGGGTGGAGGGGATGCCCGAGAGCCCGAAGCCGCCGACCGCGAGGGTGGCGCCACCAGGGATGTCGGCCACCGCGTCGTGTGCCGAGCCGACCACCTTGTCCATCTGACTTTCCTTCACTTCGAATTGGGCGCACGCGCGGGATCACACGCCGTGTTGGCCATGGCTGGAGCGCGTCTGCTGCCCGGGCACATGGCCGGCGGCAGACGTACTGTCTAGTTGGGGGCCGTGGGAGCCATGCGCACGGGGTTGCGGAGCCGGCCCAGCCCCTCGATCTCCACGGTGACCACGTCACCGGAGCGCAGGTATCCGCCGCTCGCCAGGGCGACGCCGCCGGGCGTCCCGGTCAGCACCACGTCGCCGGGCAGCAGGGGCGTCGTGGCCGAGACGTGGGAGATGATTTCCGGAACAGAGAAGATCATCTCGCTGGTACGGGAGTCCTGGCGCACCTCGCCGTTGACATACGTGCGGATCGCCAGGTCCAGGTCGGTCCCGGTCTCGTCCACGGTGACCACTGCCGGACCCATGGGCTTGAAGTGTGGGAAGGACTTCCCCCTCCGAACTCCGTCGATGTCGGTGACGACGCCGTTGGTCATCGCCGCCAACTGCACGTCACGAGCGGAGACGTCGTTGACCGCGATCAGCCCCGCGACGTGGTCCCACGCCCGTCCCACCGGGATGTCC
This sequence comes from Streptomyces sp. PA03-6a, assembly GCF_033792765.1. Taxonomy (NCBI): domain Bacteria; kingdom Bacillati; phylum Actinomycetota; class Actinomycetes; order Kitasatosporales; family Streptomycetaceae; genus Streptomyces; species Streptomyces sp. PA03-6a. The sequence continues at coordinate 47,027 of NZ_JARAVK010000038.1, forward strand.
CGTCCCGGCCGGCTGATCACCACGGCGAGTTCTGCCTCGTAGTCGACCTGCGAGGGGGCCTCGGCGGGCAGCCAGATGGGGTCGTGCGGCCCGGTCGCGCTCATGCCCGTCACAGTGATGAACGCCGGGGCGTTGGGGGTCGGCATGCCGGCCTCCGCCACGTGATCGCGGTAGTTGGCACCGGCGATCACCACCGTGCCCGGAACCGCCACCGGTGACAGGAGCACCGCGTCTTGGAACGGTATTCTGCTGCGGACACGGGCGCATCGGGCCCGTTCGATGCCGTCCGACAGCAGATCGGCGACATCGACGTGGGGGAGGTCCAGTAGGGCGAGTTCATCGCCCTCGCCACGGGCCAGCCCCTCGGGTGTGCGGTACAGGCGCATCATCATTCACCTCCCGCAACGATGTCGACGACTCGCCGGGCGATACGCCAGCGGCCGTCGTCGCCCTTCACGAACCGGTCCGTGAGCAGCGTCACCGCACGGGGCACCGGAGCAGTGCCCGCCCGCTGGTTGGCCTGCCGGTACAGATGCAGGTACGTCTGGACCTCCGCCTCAGCCGGCGACAGCAGGTGGAAGGAGGAGGCGGCCGGGACGTGGACGCCCTGCTTACCGCTGTCCTCCTGCCGGGCCCGCATGGCAGCGGCCAGCCCGGCTCCCGAGAAGGACGACGAGCCCACCACCAGTTCGCCGTCCGAGGTGAAGAGTTCCACAGCGCGCGCGGCCTCGCCGCCGTCGACCCGTCGGAAGAACGCGTCGATCACGTCCAGGCAGGCCACCCGGGCCTGCAAGGCCGCCAGGTCGGGTTCGGTACCAGGCTGCCGCTCCGCAGCGGTGGTTGGTTCAGCCATCACTGAGCCTCGTATTCGGGTAAAGGGGGGTGTGCGTCATTCAGTGAGCCTGGTCAGTGGCCACTTAGGAGGGTGACGTCCCGGGTGCGGCTGACACGCCCCGCCATCTGCCGCGTGGGGGTGCCACCCTCCTGAATGCCGGCTCACCGGATGGGTGACCGTTCCGAATGGGCTCAGTGACCGAGGGTCCAGGCGCCCTCGGTCAGGCCGAGCTTGTCCGTGTACATGTCCACGAGCAGGTGGTCGCCCTTGAGTTGCGCCACCGAGGCATCGTCGAGCAGATCCTCCTGGTGGACCAGCCAGCCGGTTCCCTTGCCGGGACCGAAGGGCACGACGAGGTGCGGGAAGGGGTCCGCGAACACGGCGTCCTCGCCCTCCTCCTCACCGACGATGTGCCGCCGGATGTTCTTTGCGGCCACCTCCGCCTGAATGTCGGCGAGGAACGCGGTCGGCAGGCCGAGATCGGCGATGTCGCCCACCGCGTACACGGTCTCGTGCCCCTCGACCCGCATGTCGTCGCCCACCCGCACGGTCCCCGAGGTGTTTCGCGCCCCGGTCAGGCTCCCGGCGAGATAATCGGAGGGCACCGCCCCGCCGAAACAGCGCAGCCACAGGTCCGCCTCGATCGTTCGGCCCGTGGTGGTCTGCGCCGTGAACGGCGCCACCACTCCGGCCGGCGCCTCGGGCAGTTCCGTCAAGCCCTCGTCCAGGCGCAGGTCCACTCCGGCCTCGGTGATCATCTTCCGCAGTGCCGTCCGCAGCTTTTCCGGGTAGTCGCCGCCGAGCACGTCCGAGGAAGGATCGAGAAGAGTGACCTTCTTGCCCGGCCACTGCGCGAGGATCTCACCGACCATCTCGATACCAACAGCACCCGCACCCAGGATCACGGCGTGGTCCGCCCGCTCCAGCTCCTTGGCGGTCCTGGCGTAGTTGTCCTTGGACCTTTCGCTGCTCTCCTCCCCGTCCTTGGCCGGGAAGGGGTACCGCGATCCGGTGGCCAGCACCAGGAAGTCCGGACGCAGGACCTGACCCGAAGCCAGCTCGACGTGGCCGGGCTCGACCCGTGCGGCCCGCTCGTGCACCACCTTGCCCCGGGTGAGCAGGCGTTCGTAGGACATGAAGATGTTGTGCGCCCAGTCCGGCTGCACCGTCGCGCGCAGTGCACCGATGTTGTGGCGGAAGGAGTCGCGCGGCTCGACAAGGATGACGTCGGCGATGTCGTCCAGCTCCCGGGCCGCACGGGTGCCGGCATAGCCGCCTCCGATCACAACGACACTGGGGCGGTTTTCGGATTCCTGGGGCATGAGTTGCTTCTCCAATTCGGGCATTGCGAGTAGGAGTTGGTTTCCTCGCTGCGGCGGCGGGCACGACCGAGAGCCACCGCGTGATGTCGCGTTGCACAGCTCCACGAGCCGCGGCGACAGTCGTCGACACACGACTTTCCGCTGGGACCATCGGTGACAGGGGAGGGGGAGGGGGAGGCTGGTGCCCCTTTAAA
>NZ_JARAVK010000390.1:0-5778 GCF_033792765.1 Streptomyces sp. PA03-6a
CGGCCGGGCCGACCGACCAACGAAGCCGGCAGGCCCCACACCGCTCCCGGAGGGTTTTTTCCGTGCCGGCTGGAACGTTGTACCGCGGCCGGGAAGGCATGTGGTCATGGGTGGCTCATCGAGTCACCGGTGTCCTCATCTTCTTCTTCCTGTTCGTCCACGTCCTCGACACCGCACTGGTGCGTGTCTCCCCCGAGGACTACGACAAGGTCGTCAACACCTACAAGCAGCCCATCGTCAGCCTGCTCGAGTACGGGCTGGTCGCGGCTGTCCTCTTCCACGCTCTGAACGGCCTGCGCGTCATCGCCGTGGACTTCTGGTCCAAGGGCCCGAAGTACCAGAAGCAGATGCTGTGGACGGTCATCGGAATCTGGGTCGTGCTGATGATCGGGGCCATCTACCCCGTCCTCGGTCACGCCGCACGAGTGCTGTTCGGGAGCTGAGCGAAGTCATGTCCGCAACGGACCACGTGGAGCTCAGCTCCTCCAGCGCCGCCTACGGCCCCGACAACCCGGCCCCGGTCATCGAACCGCCGCGCGCCCGGACCAAGCGCACCCCGCGCAGCACCCGGACCAACTTCGAGATGTACGGCTGGCTCTTCATGCGCCTGTCCGGCATCGTCCTGGTCGTCCTGGTCATCGGTCACCTGCTGATCCAGCTCGTCCTCGACGGCGGCGTCACCAAGGTCGGTTTCGCCTTCGTCGCCGGCCGCTGGGCCTCGCCGTTCTGGCAGACCTGGGACCTGCTCATGCTGTGGCTGGCGATGCTGCACGGCGGCAACGGCCTGCGCACCGTGATCAACGACTACGCGGAGCGGGACAACACCCGGTTCTGGCTGAAGATGCTGGTCTACACCGCGACCGCGTTCACCATCATCCTCGGCACGCTGGTGATCTTCACCTTCGACCCGAACATCCGCTAGCCAGGGCTGGACAGGGAAGCGACCCCTCATGCAGATCCACAAGTACGACACCGTCATCGTCGGCGCGGGCGGCGCCGGCATGCGCGCCGCCATCGAGGCGACGAAGCGCAGCCGCACCGCCGTGCTGACGAAGCTCTACCCCACCCGCTCCCACACCGGCGCCGCCCAGGGCGGCATGGCCGCCGCCCTCGCGAACGTCGAGGACGACAACTGGGAGTGGCACACCTTCGACACGATCAAGGGCGGTGACTACCTGGTCGACCAGGACGCCGCCGAGATCCTGGCGAAGGAGGCCATCGACGCGGTCCTCGACCTCGAGAAGATGGGCCTGCCCTTCAACCGCACCCCCGAGGGCCGGATCGACCAGCGCCGCTTCGGCGGCCACTCCCGCAACCACGGCGAGGCCCCGGTCCGCCGTGCCTGCTACGCGGCCGACCGCACCGGCCACATGATCCTCCAGACGCTGTACCAGAACTGCGTCAAGGAGGGCGTGGAGTTCTTCAACGAGTTCTACGTCCTCGACCAGCTCATCGTCGAGGAGGACGGCGTCAAGCGGTCCGCCGGCGTCATCGCGTACGAGCTGGCCACCGGCGAGATCCACGTCTTCCAGGCGAAGGCCGTGGTGTACGCCTCCGGCGGCACCGGCAAGTTCTTCAAGGTCACCTCCAACGCGCACACCCTCACCGGTGACGGCCAGGCCGCCGTCTACCGCCGCGGTCTGCCGCTGGAGGACATGGAGTTCTTCCAGTTCCACCCGACCGGCATCTGGCGCATGGGCATCCTGCTGACGGAGGGCGCCCGCGGTGAGGGCGGCATCCTCCGCAACAAGGACGGCGAGCGCTTCATGGAGAAGTACGCGCCGGTCATGAAGGACCTCGCCTCGCGTGACGTCGTCTCCCGGGCGATCTACACCGAGATCCGCGAGGGTCGCGGCTGCGGTCCCGAGGGCGACCACGTCTACCTCGACCTGACCCACCTGCCGCCGGAGCAGCTGGACGCCAAGCTCCCGGACATCACCGAGTTCGCGCGGACCTACCTCGGCATCGAGCCCTACACGGACCCGATCCCGATCCAGCCGACCGCGCACTACGCCATGGGCGGCATCCCCACCAACGTCCAGGGTGAGGTCCTGTCGGACAACACCACCGTCGTCCCGGGCCTGTACGCCGCCGGCGAGGTCGCCTGCGTCTCCGTGCACGGCGCCAACCGCCTCGGCACCAACTCGCTGCTGGACATCAACGTCTTCGGCCGCCGGGCCGGCATCGCCGCCGCCGAGTACTCCGCGGACCACGACTACGTCGAGCTCCCCGAGGCCCCGGCGCAGTTCGTGGTCGACCTGGTGGAGCGGCTGCGTTCCTCCACCGGCAACGAGCGGGTCGCGCAGCTGCGCAAGGAGCTGCAGGAGACCATGGACGCGAACGTCATGGTGTTCCGCACCGAGCAGACCATCAAGACCGCCGTCGAGAAGATCGGCGAGCTGCGCGCGCGGTACCGGAACGTGTCGATCCAGGACAAGGGCAAGCGGTTCAACACCGACCTGCTCGAGGCCATCGAGCTCGGCAACCTGCTCGACCTCGCCGAGGTCATGGCGGTCTCGGCCCTGGCCCGCAAGGAGTCCCGCGGCGGCCACTACCGCGAGGACTACCCGAACCGCGACGACGTCAACTTCATGCGGCACACGATGGCGTACCGCGAGGTGGGTGCCGACGGCACCGAGGCGATCCGTCTCGACTACAAGCCGGTCGTGCAGACCCGCTACCAGCCGATGGAGCGTAAGTACTGATGAGCACCGCGACCCTCGACAAGGTCGAGGCCGAGGCCCAGGCCTCGCCCTACATCACGGTCACCTTCCGGATCCGCCGGTTCAACCCGGAGATCTCGGACGAGGCCACCTGGCAGGACTTCGAGCTGGAGATCGACCCCAAGGAGCGGGTCCTCGACGGCCTCCACAAGATCAAGTGGGACATGGACGGAACGCTGACGTTCCGTCGCTCCTGTGCCCACGGCATCTGCGGCTCCGACGCCATGCGCATCAACGGCCGCAACCGGCTGGCCTGCAAGACCCTGATCAAGGACATCAACCCGGACAAGCCCATCACCGTCGAGCCCATCAAGGGCCTGACGGTGCTGAAGGACCTGGTCGTCGACATGGACCCGTTCTTCCAGGCCTACCGGGACGTGATGCCCTTCCTCATCACCAAGGGCAACGAGCCGACGCGCGAGCGCCTGCAGTCCGCCGAGGACCGCGCGCGCTTCGACGACACCACCAAGTGCATCCTGTGCGCCGCGTGCACGTCGTCCTGCCCGGTCTTCTGGAACGACGGCCAGTACTTCGGCCCGGCGGCCATCGTCAACGCGCACCGCTTCATCTTCGACTCGCGTGACGAGGGCGGCGAGCAGCGGCTCGAGGTGCTGAACGACAAGGACGGCGTGTGGCGCTGCCGCACCACGTTCAACTGCACCGACGCCTGCCCCCGTGGCATCGAGGTCACCAAGGCGATCCAGGAGGTCAAGCGCGCGCTCATCACGCGTCGCTTCTGATCCCCTCCGCCGAGGCTCCCCCGAGGGCCCCGCAGCCGGTCAGCCGGCTGCGGGGCCCTCGGGCGTTCACGGGGTCAGCGCGCGGCCGATCTGCCTGCGGGTGACCGTGTGGCCGACGCACCCCGCGAGCCTGCGCAGCTCGTCCCGGCCGGCGTCACCGTCCAGGCGGGCCAGGGCGCGTACGCCGGCACCGGCGACGACGGTCTTGACCGGGGGACGTTCGACGAGGGCGCCCAGGACGCGGACGGTCTCCGGGTGGGAAGGCACGGACGGCGACGACAGCAGCCAGGCCAGGCCGCGGACGGCGGTGACGTTCCAGGGGTCGTGGGAGCCGTGGGTGGCCAGCGCGAGCCAGGGGGTGGCGGTACGGCGTACCGTCTCGGCGTCGACGCCGTCGAGGATCGTGCCCGCCGCCCGGTCCCAGCGCGCGCTGGGCGCCGGCTTGGCGGCACGCAGATGCGGGATCAATTGCCGCCAGCGGTCGCCGAGTTCCGGCAGCTCGGCCAGGATGCGGTCGGACCAGAGCTCACCGGGGTTGAGGGGCGGCTCGGGGAGACGGTCCAGCAGGAGTCCCGCCCAATCGAGGCCCGCCCACGCGGATCTGCGGAGCAGGCCGACCGCCTGGCCGGACAGCGGCCGCCCGGCGTCCAGCAGGGCCTCGGCGAGGATGGGCACGTCGTCACTGATCTGTGTCCACCAGCAGGTCGCCGCCACGCGTTCCAGCATGCTGTTCCACTGCTCGCACCAGGAGTCCTCGGCGAAGCCACGCGAGACCGCGGCGAGCACGAGCCAGACCCTTTCAGGCTTGTCCGGTGCCCTGTGCGGCGCCTTGCAGTGCTCGATGAGGAGAGCGACCAGGGCCATGCGCCGCTCCCGCGGCATCGCCCTCAGCCGGGACACGGCCGCATGGCCCTCGTCCCGTCCGCCGGCCGGCCGCAGGAGCGCCTCGGCGAGCTCGGTGAGATCGCCCTCGGCTGCGAGGCGGGTCATACGCTCGATACGGCCCGGATCCTCCCAGGGCGAGCAGTCGGGCGTCCGCACGCGGCTCACAGCCGGCTCACGATCGTCGGGTCGGTGATCTCCGTGTCGCGGGCGAGGAGCAGCGCCTTGCCGAGGACCACCGACAGCATGGGGTCGCCCTCGAAGGGCAGGGGCCCCGGGACCACGCAGGCGTGCGCGGGCGGGACGACGCACAGGTGGCGGTCGCCCGGGGACATCAGGACGTTGCCGGAACCTATGTGGATCCGGTACGTGTGCCGGTCACCGCGGACGTGCAGGAAGCGGCCCTCGACGGCGCAGCGTCCGGCGATGGCCAGGCGCGGCACGAGGCGGGACAGCACCTCGCGGCGCGTCTTCGCGCACGGGGTCAGCTCGCCGAAGCCGTAGGACGCCCAGTAGGCGCGGAAGCGGCCGTCGGGGCCGCCGTCCTGCCAGGTGGGGTCGTTGCCGATGCCGGCGGCGCCCACGAAGAGGTCCACGTCGCGCACGACTTCGCTGAGGACGAGCGGCGGGACGTCGGCGAGCGGGAGCGGATCGGCGGCCCGGTCCCCGGGGGCGTGCAGCGGGAGGAAGCGCACCTGGTCCGTGCCGACGTACAGATGGCTGCCGAAGTGGCCGAAGGCGTCGCCGTCGACGCCCTGGACCCGCAGCTCCGCCCGCAGCCCCCACCGCGGGAGCTCGCGCGTCGCGGGCGGGAGGGCCTCGTCGACCGGCGGGCGCAGGCGGTACCGCCAGCCGCGGGCGGCGGCCAGCGAGGCGAACCGGTGCTGTCCCAGGACGTGGTGCGTGGCGGTGACGCGTGCGGCGTCCGCGAGGCCGTACACCTCGCGGTGGGCCTGCCGGAAGGGCTGCGTGACGCCGTGCCGCTCCAGCCACTCCCGCCAGGCGGTGATCTCCGCGCGGTCGCGCCCCCAGGGGTGCCACAGTCCGACGACGTCCTCCCCACCGACCGGGACCCGCTCGCCGTCGAGGGTGCGCAGGCCGCCGTCGGCCCACCCGCAGGCGACCCCGTCGACCGTCCACAGCAGGCGCCGGACGAGGGTCCCGAGCAGCGGATGGCACAGCATCCGCTCCCGCCACACGGCGTACGCCCACGTGCGCCGTTCCGGGAACTGCCGTTCCAGCCATGCGGCCTGCGCCGCCAGCGTCCGGTCGATGTCCCCGACGGTCGCCCTGAGCCGCGTCAGCTCCCCCGCATGCTCGCGCCGCACGGCGGCCGGGGCGCCCTTCAGCGCCTTGCCCGCCGCATTACGCCACCCCAGCACGGCCCGCCCGTCCCTGATCCCCAGCTCCGCGGTGACCCCACCCAGCCGCTG
>NZ_JARAVK010000391.1:0-5725 GCF_033792765.1 Streptomyces sp. PA03-6a
GGGTGGGCCGTGCGGTGCGGCCGGTGGCGGGGTTCGCGGCGGGCTGGGCCACGGTCGTGCCGTGCTCCTCGGGGAGCACGGGGAGCAGCACGGTGCCGTCGACCTCCACCGCCGGGTAGCCCAGGGGCACGATCTGACGCACGATCCGGTCCAGCCGGCCCGCGCTGACCCGGGGCAGCACCGAGCCGAGCCGGCCGGCCAGGTGCTCGGCGTGCGCGGGGTCGGCGGCCGGGGCGAGGCGCGGGATGATGCGGACGGCGCCGCGGGCGGTGGTGCCGTCGGCGGTGTAGGGCAGCAGGTGGTCGCCGAGCGCGAGGCGCGGCCCGGTGTCGCGCAACGGGCGGGCGTTGGCGGCGATCACCAGCAGGCTCCGGCCGGCCGGCTCCATGATGCGGTAGGACCACCACACCACGTCCTTGACGCCGCCGTCGCGGTCGGTGGTGGGCAGCGATCCGGCCCAGGCGGACCGGGTGAACTCGTCCAGCACCTCCAGGGCGTCCTGCTCACCGGGGTGCCGGCCCGCGGTGTGCGGCAGCAGTCCGGCCGCCGGGCGGCCGAACACGCCCTCCCAGCGGTGGCCGAAGAGTTCCTCGGCACCGCGGTTCCAGTACGAGATGTCACCGTCGGGGCCGACGCAGAGCACGGCGAGGCGTACGAGCGCGGAGACACCGGTGGCTGCGAGCGGGGTCGTGGTCGTGGGAAGCCTGGTCATCTCGTCCAACGTCGGGCACCTGCGGTTCGGCTGCGGTTCGGCGCGGAAGGCTGAAGGAGCATCAGGGTCGGGTCTTCACCGTCCAGGCAAGCATGAAACATCGGACGCGGTCCGGTAAATGGCTAGATTGCCCCCAGGAGTGACCAACCGGGCATGGCCCGTGGGGAGGACGAGCACGTGGAGCACAGGCTTCCGCACATCGCGGGGTTCCAGAGATGGCCGCACGACGGCGCGCCCAAGCGGGAGGGCAAGGCGCTGCGGGAGGCGGTGCCGCGCGAGGCGCACGCGGTGTTCACTCCGGGCGCCGACCGGCCGGGCGCGGTGGAGGCGGTGCGGGAGTCGAGCCTCGGACGCATCCCGGAACTCGTCCCGCTGCGGGTGGGGAGGATGGCGGCGAGCCCCTTCGCCTTCCTCCGCGGCTCGGCCGGGCTGATGGCGGCCGACCTCGCGGGCGGCCCGGTCACCGGGATCGGCGCCCAGATCTGCGGTGACGCGCACGCCGCCAACTTCGGCCTGTACGGGGACCACCTCGGCCGGCTGGTCATGGACATCAACGACTTCGACGAGACCGTCCACGGCCCCTGGGAATGGGACGTCAAGCGGCTCGCCACCTCCCTGGTGCTGGCCGGGCGCGAGGCCGGGGCGGACGAGGACGCGTGCCGGGGCGCCGCCTTCGACGCGGTGGGCGCGTACCGGCGCACCATGCGGCTGCTGGCGAAGATGCCCGTGCTGGACGCCTGGCACGCCATCGCCGACGAGGAGCTGGTCACGCACGCCGACGCCCGCGACCTGGCGGGCACGCTGCGCCTGGTGGCCGGGAAGGCGCGCCGCAACACCAGCGCCAAGTTCGCGGCGCGGGCCACGGAGGAGGTCGAGGGCGGCGGCCGCCGCTTCATCGACGCGCCCCCGGTGCTGCGCCGGGTGCCGGACGGGGAGGCGGCGGCGGTCGCCGGAGCCCTGTCGGACGGCGGCTACCTCGCGACGATCGGTGAGGACCGGCGGCCGCTGCTGGCCCGGTACGCGGTGCACGACGTGGCGTTCCGGGTGGTCGGGACGGGCAGCGTGGGCACGAGGTCGTACGTGGTGCTGCTCCTGGACCACCTCGGTCAGCCGCTGGTGCTCCAGGTGAAGGAGGCCCGGCCCTCCGCGCTGCTGCCGTACCTGGGGAAGGCCGGGTTCGACGCGCCCGCGGTGGAGCACGAGGGACGGCGCGTCGTGCTGGGCCAAAAACGCATGCAGGTCGTCAGCGACAGCCTGCTGGGCTGGGCCGACGTGGACGGCCGTCCCCACCAGGTACGGCAGTTCCGCAACCGCAAGGGCAGCGTCGACCCCGCGGAGCTGGAAGCCGGCTTGATAGACGACTACGCGCGGATGACGGGTGCGCTGCTGGCCCGGGCGCACGCGCACTCCGCGGACCCCCGGCTGATCGCGGGCTACTGCGGCAAGGGCGGGCAACTCGACGAGGCGGTCGCGGCCTTCGCGGTCGCGTACGCCGACCGGACCGAGGCGGACCACGCCGAGCTGGTGGCGGAGGTACGGGCCGGGCGGATCGCCGCGGAACAGGGTGTGTGAGGGCCCGGGCGCCGGTGTGCCGGGGCAGGTACCAGGCCGTACCCTGTGACCGGCGCCCCCCACTCCTCGTAGGCTGGACCGGTGACGAATTCTCCCGGCACCGAGTCGGCCCCCGGCACCGAGTCGGCCGCCGCATCCTCCGAACCCCAGGACCGGCTGGCCCAGGCCGTGCGTGCCGCCGAGCGGGCCCTGATCGAGTTCGAGATCGCCGTGGAGACCTTCAGGGTGGAGGTCGAGAACTTCTCCCGGCTGCACCACCAGAAGCTCGGCCCGATGTACGCCCGGCTCGACGAGCTCGACGCGCTGATCGCGGAGGCGGTCGCGGCCAAGAGCGGCTCCCGCGAGGACATCCAGCGCGCCTGGGAGGCGCGCGCCCTCGTGATGCCGATGCCGGGGGTGGAGGAGCTCTTCGAGGGCCTGCTCGGCTCGGACGGGGTCCGGCCCCAGGAGGACCCGAACCCGCCGCGCCGCGTACGGCCCGGCAAGGAGGCGCAGCGGCTCTACCGCGAGCTGGTCCGCAAGGCCCACCCGGACCTGGCGCAGGACGAGGCCGAGGTCGAGCGCCGCAGCGAGTTCATCGCTCGGGTCAACGAGGCGTACACCTACGCCGACGAGCAGCGGCTGCGGGAGCTCGCGGAGGAGTGGGAGGCCGGGCCGGTCCCGGAGGAGGAGCAGCCGAGCGAGGCCGAGGTGCTGTACGCGCGGCTGGAGTGGCTCGCGCAGCGCAAGGAGCGGCTCGCCGCGCTCGCCGCCGACCTGGAGAACAGCGCGATCGCGCAGATGATGAAGCTCGCCCCGGAGGACCCGGACGGGCTGCTCAACGAGATCGCGGAGAACCTCCTCAACCAGGTCGCCAACCGGGAGGCCCGGCTGGCGGAGCTGGTGCGCTCCTCGAAGGGGTCCGATTAGCGCGTCGGGTACGTTCGACGTGCACGCCCCGACCGAAGGAGTCCGTTCCATGTTCTACGCCCAGCTGCCCGCGGTGGACGCGGCGCAGGTCCCCGCCGACGGCTACCTGCTCGACGTCCGGGAGCACGACGAGTGGGACGCCGGGCACGCCGAGGGCGCGGTGCACATCCCGATGGGCGAGGTCGTGGCCCGCATCGAGGAGGTCCCGGCGGACCGCCGGGTGCACGTCGTGTGCCGGGTCGGCGGCCGCTCGGCGCAGGTCGCCCAGTACCTGATCGCGCAGGGCCTCGACGTGGTGAACGTCGACGGCGGCATGCTCGGCTGGGAGGCCGCGGGCCGCCCGCTGGTGACGGACGGCGCGGGCCCGGCGCACGTGCTCTGAGGCCTTGCGCGGCGGCCCCGGAGGCCGTCAGGCCTCGGCGGCCAGCAGATCGCCCAGCTCCTCCTCGTGGGCGGCGGCGGGGCCGAGGGAGAGCTCCAGCTGTTTGGCCCAGGCGTGGTAGCGGTGCAGCGGGTAGTCGGTGTCGGCGCCGAAGCCGCCGTGCAGGTGCTGCGCGGTCTGCACCACCCGTCGTACGCCCTCCGAGGCCCAGATCTTGGCGACCGCGACGTCGGCGGGGTCCAGCCGCCAGGCGGCCTGCCAGCAGGTGACCTCCATCGCCTGCAGGTCGATGTAGCGGTCGGCGGACTGCATGGCCACCGCCTGGAAGGTGGCCAGCGGGTGCCCGAACTGCTCGCGCTTGGCGGTGTAGGCGCCGGTCATGCGCAGGACGGCGGTGCCCAGCCCCAGCGCCAGGGCGCAGGTGCCGGTGGTCAGCAGCCGGCGCAGCCGGTCCCAGGCGCCGTCGGCGGTGATCACGTCGCCCGCGGGGACGCGGACGGCGTCCAGCCGGAGCTCGGCGTGGCGCTCCCCGCTGGTCGAGATCTGTTCGGCCGTGGTGACCGCCTCGCGCGGGACGAGGGCGATGACCGTACGGCCTCCGGCGGCGGAGGCCGGGACCAGGACGAGGTCGGCGTGCGGGGCCCAGGGGACGGCGGTCTGGACGCCGTCGAGCAGCCAGTCGCGGGCGGCGCCGTGCCCGTGCCCGTCCGTGTCCGCGTCCGCGTCCACGGGCCGCGCGGTGACGGCGAGCTCCGCGCCGTCGTGGCCGGTGCGGCCCGCGGAGGCGACGGTCAGGACGAGGTCGCCGCGGCCGACCGCGGGCAGCAGCCGGGCGCGCAGCTCCTCGGGGCCGTCGCCCTGCACGGCGAGTGCGGCGGCACAGGTCTCCAGCAGCGGCACCCGGGCGAGTACGGCCCCGGCCTCGCGCAGCACCAGGCACAGTGCGACCGGGTCGAGACCGGCCCCGCCGTACGCCTCGTCGAGCACCAGCCCGAGGAGGTCGGCGGCGGCCAGCCGGCGCCACAGCGGGCGGTCGAAGTCCTCCGCCACCGCGCCGGCGGTGAGCGCGGGGCTCGGTACGGCGTCGGGGGACACGCCGGAGAACACCGCCCGTGCCGCCTCGACGGCCGCCAGCTGCTCCTCGCTGAAGCTGAAGTCCATGGCCCGACCTCCCGGACGCGTCCATTCTGACGGTGTGTCAGATTAGGCGGACCGGGCGGGGAAGTCCACATCCCCGTCGCCGTCTCCCTGCCCCTGCCCGTGGCGCCCGCGGCCCGTGCTGACCGGGACGGCTGTACCGCACGTGTGTGGCATGAGTACCGTTCCGTGCTGAGCGGACACGGGGAACACGAGCGGAGAACCACGATGGAGCCACCCGAGGAGTCCGGGGGACCGGCCGGGATAGCCGCGCTGTCGCCACCGGCCCGGGCCGTGGTCGCGCTGGCGCTGGCCGCGACCGCGGTCGGCGTCGCGGTGCACCTGCTCATGGTCTTCCTGCACGTCGCGCCCACGAACACCGCCACCAAGAAGCACGGCGACCTGGTGGGCAGCTACATCTACCCCGAGTTCGAGCAGAACTGGAAGCTCTTCGCACCCAATCCGCTCCAGCAGAACATCCACGTCTGGGCGCGCGCCGATGTCCACAAGGACGACGGCACCGACCAGGTGACCGGCTGGATCGACCTCACGGCCATGGACATCGCCGCCATCAGGCACAACGTCCTGCCCAGCCACACCCAGCAGAACGAGCTGCGCCGGGCGTGGAGCTTCTACGCCGCCTCCCACGGTGAGAAGGACAAGCCCATCGGCGTGCGCGGCGAGCTGAGCAGGCAGTACCTGGAACGCATCGTGGAGGACCGCATCGGGCCCCGGCTCGACGGCGGCGACGTCGTCCGCCTGCAGGTGCGCACCGGCACCACGCCGGTCGCGGCCCCCACCTGGAGCCCCGAGGAGATCGACACGCGCACCACCTTCCAGGTGCTGCCCTGGTGGAACGCGCACGCGGCGGACGAGGACGAGGGAGCTGGGAGCGGGGAGGACGCGTCGTGAGCGAAGCCGTGAACGAGTCCGCGCACGGGGCGGCCGCGGAGCCCGTGGACCGCCCCGTACCCGAGCCGGCGGCGTCCCGTGGCCGCCCGGCCCCCGCCGCC
>NZ_JARAVK010000392.1:0-5646 GCF_033792765.1 Streptomyces sp. PA03-6a
ATCCACCGCATCCCGATCCGTGGTCAGATCCCCCGCAAAGTGACGATCACCCGTGGCATCAGGCACGTACTTCACTGCGACAACGATCCTCAAGCTCACTTGATGTCCCTCCACACTCTCGGTTTGCCGATTACGGCAGGTTGCGGGCCATGACGATGCGCTGGACCTGGTTGGTGCCCTCGTAGATCTGGGTGATCTTGGCGTCGCGCATCATCCGCTCCACCGGGTAGTCCCGCGTGTACCCGTAACCACCGAGCAGCTGCACCGCGTCCGTGGTGATCTCCATCGCCGCGTCCGACGCGTAGCACTTGGCCGCCGCACCGAAGAACGTCAGGTCCGCGTCCGAACGCTCCGACTTCGCCGCCGCCGCGTACGTCAGCTGCCGCGCCGCCTCCAGCTTCATCGCCATGTCAGCCAGCATGAACTGGATGCCCTGGAACTCGGCGATCGCCTTGCCGAACTGCTTGCGCTCCTTTACGTAGCCCTTGGCGTAGTCCAGCGCGCCCTGCGCGATGCCGATCGCCTGGGCCGCGATCGTCACGCGCGTGTGGTCCAGGGTGCGCATCGCCGTGGCGAAGCCCGTGCCCTCCGCTCCGATCATCCGGTCCGCGGGGATCCGCACGTTGTCGAAGTACACCTCGCGGGTGGGCGACCCCTTGATGCCCAGCTTCTTCTCCGGGGCGCCGAAGGACACGCCCTCGTCGCCCTTCTCGACCACGAAGGCCGATATGCCCTTGGAGCGCTTCTCCGGGTCGGTCACGGCCATGACGGTGTAGAACTCGCTCACGCCCGCGTTGGTGATCCACCGCTTGACGCCGTTGAGCACCCAGAAGTCCCCGTCGCGCACCGCACGCGTCTTCATCCCCGCCGCGTCCGAGCCGGCCTCCGGCTCCGACAGGCAGTACGAGAACATCCCCTCGCCACGTGCGAGCGCCCCGAGGTACTTCGCCTTCAGCTCCTGCGAGCCCGACAGCTGCACCGGCAGCGAGCCCAGCTTGTTCACCGCCGGGATCAGGGAGGAGGAGGCGCACACCCGCGCCACTTCCTCGATCACGATCACCGTCGACAGGGCGTCCGCACCTGCGCCGCCGAAAGCCTCCGGCACGTGCACCGCGTGGAGGTCGTTCGCCTCCAGCGCGTCCCGCGCCTCCTGGGGGAACCGCCCGAGCTCGTCCACCTCGGCCGCGAACGGCGCGATCTTCGCCTCGGCCAGCGAACGCACCGCGTCCCGGAGCATGTCGTGCTCCTCCGACGTCCGGAAGAGGTCGAAATTGTCACTCACGTCCGTTACTCCAGTCCGCGTCAGCTTCCATGGCATCGAGTACCCTCAATTATGCACACTCAGTGCCATCGATCGACTGACCCCCGGTGTTAGGTTCGCCTCCATGACCACGAAGCCCCCGATGCGGGACGCCCTCGTCGCAGCGGCCTTCCAGCTCTTCCTCGAACGCGGCTACGAGGCGACGACGATCGACGACATCGTCACCCTCGCCGGCGTCGGGCGCCGGTCGTTCTTCCGCTACTTCCCCTCCAAGGAGGACGTGGTCTTCCCCGACCACGAGGGCGCGCTCGCCGACATGACCCGCTTCCTGGAGGCCAGCGCCGACACGGACGACCCGGTGACGCGGGTCTGCGACGCGGCGCGCCTGGTGCTCACCATGTACGCCGAGAACCCGACCTTCTCCGTGCAGCGCTACCGCCTCACCAAGCAGGTGCCCGGGCTGCGGGCGTACGAACTCTCGGTCGTGTGGCGCTACGAGCGCGCGATCGCCGACTACCTCGGGGCCCGCTACGCGGACCGCCCCGACGGCAAGCTCCGCGCCGACGTGATCGCGGCGGCCGTGGTCGCCGCCCACAACAACGGCCTGCGCACATGGCTGCGTTCCGGTGCGGAGGGCGACGCCGGCGCGGCCGTGGACCACGCGATGGAGTTCGTCCGCGCCGCCTGGAACGGGGACGGCGCCGCCCGGCAGGGCGGCCCGGAGGCGGAGGACGACGTGGTGATCGTGATCACCAAGCGGCGGACGCCCATGTGGCGGGTCGTCCGGGAGATCGAGGCGGGCCTGACGGAGGAGGACTCCCCCACTTGAGGCACTGAGTGCCTTTTCAAAGTGCACTCAGTGCCATATCGTGTGCGCCATGAATGACCGGACTCTCGACGCGCACGACGAATCGGTTGACGGCGGGCTGCTGGTCCAGCGCTGCCGTTGGTGCGGCAACACCGCCTTCCAGCGCCTCCTCTGCCCCACCTGCGCCTCCACGGAGCTCGACGAGGTGCGCAGCGACGGCACGGGGGTGATCGTCCGCTCGATGCGGGACGCCTCCCTCGTCGACCTCTCCGAGGGGTTCTCGGTACGGGGCCGGATCGTCGGCGCCCTGCCGATGCACGTGCGCAGCGGCGCGCGCGTGCGGGTGGCCCGGACGGAGCGCGCCGATGCGGGCGAGCTCGTCTTCGAGCTCTGCGAGCCGCCGGTGTCCCCGTACACCTGGTAGTCGCCCCGGCCCCGCAACGCGCCACCGGCCGGGCCCCCGACGGGCCGGTCCCGTAGGTCAGTTGTGCTCGGGGTGCTGGTACTGCCGGGACTGCAGCAGGTACATCTCGCGGAAGTCGCCCGTGCCCGCGCCCGGTCGCATCAGGTCGGCGAAGGCGCCGTGCTCGACGACGCGTCCCCCGTCCAGGACGTAGATCACGTCGGCGTGGCGGACGCTGTGCAGGCGGTGCGTGATCAGGACGACGGTCTGCCCGTCGGCGGCGAGCTCCCGGATGAGGTCGAAGACCCGCTGCTCGGCCTGGGCGTCCAGGGCGCTGGTCGGCTCGTCGACGATGAGGATCCGGGCGTCGCGGTACTGGGCCCGGCTGAGCTGGAGCCGCTGCCACTGGCCGCCGGATATCTCGTGACCGCCCTTGTACCCGCGGCCCAGCAGCGTGTCCCAGCCGCGGGGCAGGCCCGCGACGACCTCGTCGGCGCCGGAGTAGCGGGCGGCCGCGTCCAGGCGCGCGTCCGTCAGGAGGGCGTCGGGGCGCCCGATCCCGACGTTGACCCGCGCGGTGAACGGCCAGCGGTAGGCGTCCTGCGAGACCAGGGCGATGCGGTCGGTGATCTGCCGCCGGTCGGCGTCGGCCGCGTCGACGCCGTCCCAGCGGATCCGTCCGGAGTCCGGCGTGTACAGCCCGCACAGCAGCTTGGCCAGGGTGGTCTTGCCGCTGCCGTTGCGTCCGACGAGGGCGACGACCTTGCCGATGGGGATGGTGACGTCGACCTCGCACAGGGCCGGCGGCCGCACGAGCGGGGTGCCGGGCGCCGCGGCGGCGGTGACCGGGTAGCTGAAGGTCACCTTCTCGAAGCGGACGGCCTCGACCCGCTCCGGCAGGTCGAGCCCGCCGCGCGGGATCACCCGGCGGTCCGCCTCGGCGCACAGCCGCTCCAGGTCGGCGACGAACAGCGCCTCCTCGTGCAGGTAGCCGAGTTGGACGACGAGCCGGTCCAGGGCGGAGGACCCGGTGCGGATGGCGATCACCGCCGTGCCGGCCACGGACAGCCCCATCGCCCCGCTCCACAGCAGCGCGCCCAGTGCGCCGTACGTGGCCGCCGTCGCCACCCCGGTCCACGCCGAGGCGACCAGTCCGGTGCGCGCCGCGAGCCGCGCGAGCCGGGTCTGCTCCCGCTCGCCGTTCTCGGCCATCGCCCTGAAGTGCCCCAGCAGGAACGGCCCGAGGTCGTGGACGCGGACCTCAGGCGCCGCCTGGGTCTCGATCAGCAGGCGTCCCAGCAGCTGCCCGGCGCGGGCGTGCTGCACCCAGTTGTGGAAGGAGATGTAGCGGCGGCGGGCGATGGTGAGCGCGCTCCAGGCGCTGGGCAGGGTCATCACCGCCAGCAGCGGGAGCAGCCCGGGGTGCAGGACGGTGAGCACGCCGGCCGCCGCGACCAGCGAGATCAGCGCGTTGACCACCGACGAGCAGAAGTTGATCATCCGCCGGGCCGACGCGGCGCCCCAGGACGCCGAGTCGAGCAGCTTGTGGAACTCGTCGTCCTCCACGGCCGCGAGCTCCACGCGGGCGACGCGCTCCAGGTACATCTCGGTGGCCGCCCGTTCCACGGTCGGCTCCAGCTTGCCGGTGCCGGCCGTGGAGGCCGAGCGCAGCACCGCCCCGGTGAGTGCGGCCGCGGCCACGAGCACCAGCGCCGGGGCGGCGCCCGTGAGCCGCTCGGCGGTCCCGCCGGGCACGAGCAGCCGGGCGAGCACCCAGTTGACGGCGACCAGGCCCACCGCCTGGGCGACGCCGCGGCCCGCCTCGGCCAGCGCCACGACGCGCAGGGCCCGCGGATCGGCCCGGTGGGCCAGGCGCACGGTGGTCGCGACGAGCTGCGGGAGCCGCCGGAGCATCGCCCGCAGCCCCAGTTCCAGGAAGGAGCCGTCGTGCTTGTTCCAGCCCATGTCGTACCGCAACGGCCCGCCGAACAGCAGCCGTTCGGACTCCGACACCTCTTCCGGCGCGAGGACGTCCGGGTTTCCCGGGGCTTCCTGCCGCTTCCGCCTGGTCATGAGCGTCCCCCTCGGCGGCGGCCGCGGCGCGGTGCCGCGGCGGCCTTCCCACAGGGTGCTCCTCACGGCGGCGCCGTGTGGCCCGCTCCCGTCAGTGCGCCCCGTCCCCGCTCCCGGCGGCCCCGTTCCCGCCCCCGTCGGCGCCGCCTTCCGCCCAGGCGCGGTAGGCCTCGACCGCCGTCGGCAGGGTGGGGAAGATGCGCTCCCGGCCCACCGACCCGGTCAGGCCGTACGCGTCCAGGTCGTCCAGCAGGTCCTTCTTGACGCGGGCGAGCGCGAGGACGATGCCGCGGGCCGCGAGTTCGCGGCGCAGGGCGTCCAAGGCGTCCAGGGCGGTGATGTCGACCTCGACGTTGGCCTCGGTGTTGAGGACGAACCACCGCACCGGGTCGTGCTGCCGGTCGACGGAGGCGAGGGCCCGGCGGCGGAAGTCCTCGGCGTTGGCGAAGAAGAGCGGAGAGTCGTAGCGGTAGACGAGCAGACCGGGGATCGTGCGGGCCTGGGGGTAGTCGTCCACGTCGTGCATGCCGGCCAGGCCCGGCACCAGTCCCTCGACGGCGTCGTGCGGGCGGGCCACCCGGACCAGCATCTCCGCCACCGACAGGGCGACGGCGACCATGACGCCGTAGAGGATGTCCAGGGCGAGCACGCCCACCAGGCACGCGAGGGCCAGCAGCAGCTCGCGGCGGCGGAACGACGCCAGGCGGCGGAACCCGGCGAGGTCGATCAGCCGGCAGGCGGCGAAGACCACGATGGCGCCGAGGACGGTGGAGGGCATCGCGGACAGCGCCGGGTTGAGGAAGAGCAGGACGCAGACCACCGCCACCAGCGTCACCAGGGAGTACAGCTGGGTCCGGCTGCCGGCGGAGACGCCGAGCGCGGTGCGGCTGGCGCTGCTGCTGACCGGGAAGCCGTGCAGGACGCCCGACCCGAGGTTGGCGGCGCCCAGGGCGAGCAACTCCTGGTTGCTGTCGAGGCGGTCGGCGTCCTGGCCGGCGAAGGCCCGTGCGGTGAGCACGAAGTCGGTGTAGCCCACGAGCAGCACGCCCACCGCGGGCAGCAGCAGGTGGGCCAGGTCGCCGGGGGTGGGCAGGGCCGGCC
>NZ_JARAVK010000393.1:0-5618 GCF_033792765.1 Streptomyces sp. PA03-6a
GGCGCCAGAAGGGGACCTGGACGAGGCCCGGGTCCTCCAGCTCGAAGCCGTCGAAGAACCGCTCGACCTCGGAGCGGGAGCGGAGGTTCAAGGTGGCGGTGGCGTTGTTGTAGACGGCCTGGGCGTCGCTGCGGTCGGCGAAGTCGCCGGTGGCGTGCGAGAGCACCACGTAGCTGTCGGCCGGGAGCGCGTCGCGCAGGCTGGCGACGATCTCCGCGGGCTTCTCCGCGTCGGTGAGGAAGTGGAGGACGGCGACGAGGAGCAGGGCGACGGGTTCGTCGAAGTCGATGACCCGGCGGACGTCGGGGTGCTCCAGGACGGCCCGCGGGTCGCGCAGGTCGGCGAGCACGACGCTGGTGGCGCCCGAGCGGCTGAGCAGGGCGTTGGCGTGCGTGTTCACGATCGGGTCGTTGTCGACGTAGGCGATGCGGACGTCCGGCGCCACCTCTTGGGCGATCTCGTGCACGTTGGGGGAGGTGGGCAGGCCGGTGCCGATGTCGAGGACCTGGCGGACGCCGCTGCCGACCACGTGCCGGACGGCGCGGCGCATGAAGGCCCGGTTGGCGCGGACGCCGATCCTCACCTCGGGCGCGGCGGCGGCGAGCGCGTCGGCGGCCGTGCGGTCCACCTCGTAGTTGTCCTTGCCGCCCAGCAGGTAGTCGTAGATCCGCGCGGGGTGCGGCCTGCCGGTGTCGATCTCCTCGGCGCGGAAACCGTTCTCCATCACGCTGCGCTCCTCTCGGCGGCCGTCCGGGCCCTGACCCGGCACCGCTGACGACAGCTTTTCACATCATCAACTTCTCTGCCCACGAGGATAGTTCCTGGTCGAGGGGCCGGACGAAGGCCTTCTGGCCCTCAGCGCAGCGCGCAGTCCCCGCACAGTCCGCCGCCGGGCACGCGGTAGTACAGGCAGCAGCTGCGGCGTGCGTAGGCGGGCGCGCCGGCCCCGGTGAGCCGCAGGTCGCCGGCGTCGCACAGCAGCGGGTCCGCCGTCAGTTCCTCCGCCAGCGCGACGGCGCGGGCGGCCGCGTCGGGCCGCGCGCCCTCGCCCAGGCACCAGGAGTGCAGCACCCGCAGGGTGCCGGCGAGGGCCGAGGCGGCGTTGCCCCACAGCAGTCCGGGCGCGACGCCCGACACCGCGTGCACGGCCGCGCAGAGGGGCACGAGGTGGCCGTGGAGGACGTCCTCGCGCAGCCGCCCCGCGGGCACCTCCGGGGCGTCGTCCGGCAGCCACAGCTCGTCCGGGGTGGACCGGCCGGGGTGCCACCACAGGCGTCCGCCGGACAGGTCGGGCATGCGGCCGGTCAGCGCCGCCGGGCCGAGCGCGACGGACCACAGCCGTGCGGCCAGCCCCTGGTGGGCCAGCGAGGCGGCGACGCGCCGCTCGGAGGTGCGCAGGCGCCGCCCGACCTCCGCCACCCGGCCGGTGAGCGCGGGCGACGGCCGCCCGGCGTACACCTGCGCCAGCGGCACGAAGCCCTCGGCCCGCGGCTCCCCCGGCCCGGTGCGCACGGTGAAGAACGGTCCCGGCCCCACGGCGCCTGCGCCGGTCATCGCGCCCACAGGCCCCTGACGTGCCCGAGGTGCCGGGTCATGACGGCCTGTACGGCCGCGCCGTCGCGGGCCAGGAGGGCGTCCAGCAGCTCCAGGTGCTCCTCGGCGGAGGCCCGCAGCAGGCCACGCTCGGCGAGCGCCGTGAGGCCGTACAGCCGGGAGCGCTTGCGCAGGTCGCCGACGACCTCGACCAGGTGCTCGTTGCCGGCGAGCGCGAGCAGCCCGAGGTGGAAGCGGCGGTCGGCCTCCACGTAGGAGATGAGGTCGCCGGCCGCGGCGGCGGTGACGATCTCCTCGGCGGCCGGGCGCAGCGCCTCCAGCGCCGTGGCGTCGGCGGTGGAGGCGAGGCCGGTGACGGTCGGGACCTCGATGAGCGAACGGATGTGGGTGTACTCGTCGAGCTGCCGCTCGGACACCGCGGTCACCCGGAAGCCCTTGTTGGGCACCGGGTCGAGCAGCCCCTCCTTGGCCAGGTCCAGCAGCGCCTCGCGGACGGGCGTGGCGGAGATGCCGAAGCGGGCCGCCAGCGCGGGCACCGAGTGCACCTCGCCGGGGCGGAGCTCCCCGGCGACCAGCGCCGCGCGCAGGGCGTCCGCGACGAGCTCGCGGTAACTGCCGGTGCGCTGCCCGCCCTCGGCGGGCAGGGCGGGCCCGTCGTGCGCTGCCATGCGGTGGCTCCTCCTCGGCGACGTGGCATGTATGCGACCAGTATCGGTGCCCGGGCGGCTAGAGGACGAATCCGGAGGGGAACGGGTCGGCCGGGTCCAGCAGGTACTGGGCGGTGCCGGTGATCCAGGCGCGGCCCGTGACGGACGGAAGCACGGCGGGCAGACCGGCCACCTCGGCGGTGCCGGTGAGCCGGCCGGTGAAGTGCGTGCCGATGAAGGACTCGTTCACGAAGTCCTGGTGCAGGGGCAGTTCGCCGCGGGCGTGCAGCTGGGCCATGCGCGCGCTCGTGCCGGTGCCGCAGGGTGAACGGTCGAACCAGCCCGGGTGGATGGCCATGGCGTGCCGCGAACGGACGGCCGTGGAGCCGGGCGCCAGCAACTGGACGTGCTTGCAGCCGCGGATGGTGGGGTCCTCCGGGTGGACGGGCGGGTCCTCGGCGTTGATCGCGTCCATCAGCGCCAGGCCCGCGGCGAGGATGTCGTCCTTGCGGGAGCGGTCGAAGGGCAGGCCGAAGGCGTCCAGGGGCAGGATCGCGTAGAAGTTCCCCCCGTAGGCGAGGTCGTACGTGACCGTACGGCCGTCGGCGAGGACGGCCTTGCGGTCCAGCGCGACGCAGAACGAGGGGACGTTGCGCAGGGTCACGGCGGTCGCCGCGCCGCCCTCGACGGCGACCTCCGCGACGACCAGGCCCGCCGGGGTGTCCAGGCGGACCGTGGTGACGGGCTCGGTCACCGGCATCATGCCGGTCTCGACGAGGACGGTCGCCACGCCGATCGTGCCGTGCCCGCACATCGGGAGGTAGCCGGAGACCTCGATGTAGATCACGCCGTAGTCGGCGTCCGGACGGGTCGGCGGCTGCAGGATCGCCCCGCTCATCGCCGCGTGGCCGCGCGGCTCGTCCATCAGCAGGTGCCGTATGTGGTCGAGGTGG
Source organism: Streptomyces sp. PA03-6a (assembly GCF_033792765.1). Taxonomy (NCBI): domain Bacteria; kingdom Bacillati; phylum Actinomycetota; class Actinomycetes; order Kitasatosporales; family Streptomycetaceae; genus Streptomyces; species Streptomyces sp. PA03-6a. Next base: position 3,155 of record NZ_JARAVK010000393.1, read on the forward strand.
TCGCGGAAGTGGAGGCGGCGTTCGTTCATGGTGGCGCCGGGGACGGTGCCGATGCCGCCGGTGACGACGCGGGTGGGCATGCCCTCGGTGTGGGAGTCCACCGCGTGCAGGACGAGTTTGCTGCGCATGGGGGTGTGTCCTCCTCGTGGGTCGGGGGGGCCGGAGCCCGGCTGGGCGGGGCCGGAGCCCGGTCAGGCGAGGCCTGCGGCGATCGCGGCCTCGGTGGCGGCCCTGACCTCCTTCTCCTGCTCCGGCAGCAGCGGCATGCGCGGCGGGCGGCAGGGGCCGCCGTACCGGCCGGTGAGGTCCATCGACACCTTGATGGCCTGGACGAACTCCGTCCGGGAGTCCCAGCGCAGCAGCGGGTGCAGCGCCCGGTAGAGCGGCAGCGCGGTCGCGGTGTCCCCGGCGACCGCGGCGCGGAAGAGCTCGCCGCAGGCGCGGGGCAGGGCGTTGGGGTAGCCCGCCACCCAGCCCTTGGCGCCCGCGGTGGCCAGTTCGAGCAGGACGTCGTCCGCGCCGACCACGAGGTCGAGTTCCGGGGCGAGCTCGGCCAGTTCCCAGGCGCGGCGCACGTCGCCGCTGAACTCCTTCACGGCCTGGATGTGGCCCGCGCCGTGCAGCTCCGCGAGCAGGCGCGGGGTCAGGTCGACCTTGGTGTCGTAGGGGTTGTTGTACGCGACGACCGGCAGCCCCGCCCGCGCGACCTCGGCGTAGTGGGCGTGCACGGAACGCTCGTCCGCACGGTAGGCGTTGGGCGGCAGCAGCATCACGGCCGAGCAGCCGGCGTCGGCGGCGTGCTCGGCCCAGCGGCGCGCCTCGCCCGAGCCGTACGCGGCGACGCCCGGTACGACGCGCTCGCCGCCGATCGCGGCGACGGCCGTCTCCACGACCCGCGCGCGCTCGGCAGGGGTCAGGACCTGGTACTCGCCGAGGGAGCCGTTGGGCACGACGCCGTCGCAGCCGTTCGCCACCAGCCAGGCGCAGTGGGCCGCGTAGGCCTCGTAGTCGACGGACAGGTCACCTGCGCGCAGCGGCAGGGCTGTGGCGACGAGCACGCCGCGCCACGGGCGGTCGGGGGTGGTGTTCATGGCCGTTCCCTCTCTTCCTCTTCTTCCGTCCCGCCGGCCAGCAGGCCGAGCGGCACGGGCCGGGCGAGGGACCGCCCGGGGTCGGTGAAGGGGCAACCGGCGACGGCAGCGACGCCGGGGCCGCAGACGCGGCCCTGGCACCAGCCCATCCCGGCGCGGGTGAGCAGCTTGACGGTGCGCAGGTCGCCGGCGCCGAGGTCGCGGACGGCCTCGCGGACGGCGGCGGCGGGCACCTCCTCGCAGCGGCACAGCAGGGTGTCGTCGGTGACGGTGGACTCCGCCCAGTCGCCGGGGAGCCGGTAGACGGCGTCGAGCACGGCGGCGAACCTCCGCAGCCGCTCGCGGCGGCGGGCGGCCGCGGCCCACGTGGCGTGGCGGGGCTCGGTGCCGCGCAGCCGGGCGGCGGCGGAGCGGCCGGCGATCTCCCCCTCGGCCAGCGCGAGCTCCGCGCCGCCGACGCCGGTCACCTCGCCCGCGGCCCAGACGCCGGGGGTGGGGGTGCGCTGTTCCGCGTCCACCTCGAAGGAGTCCGCCAGGTCGGTGTGCGGCAACAGCCCGTGGCCGACGGCGAGGGCATCGCAGGCGACGCGGCGCCGTGTGCCGTCGGGCCCGGCGAGGGTGACCGCCTCGACGCGGTCCTCGCCGTGGGCGGCGACGACCGTGTGCCGCCAGCGCACGCGGATCCCGTGCCGGGCGAGCCGGACGGCGTAGGCGGCACCCTCAACGGCCTTGCCGAGGGGTACGGCGGTGGCGTGCCGCAGCAGGTCACGCGGGTCGGCGGCCTCGGCGAGCGCCGCGACGCGCGCCCCGGCCGCCGCGAGGCCCGCCGCGACCGGCAGCAGCAGCGGCCCCGTCCCGGCGACGACGACCGTACGGCCGGGGAGCACCAGGCCGCCCTTGAGCATGGCCTGCGCGCCGCCCGCCGTGACGACCCCGGGCAGCGTCCAGCCGGGGAACGGCAGCACCTTCTCGTAGCCCCCGGTCGCGAGGACCACCGCGTCCGCCCGGATCGCGCCCGCCTCGAGCGTGTGGAGGGTGAACCCCGGCTCCATGCACCAGACCTGGCGCTGCGGCAGGTGGGTGACGCGGCCCGTGGCGAGGTGGGCCTCCAGTCGCCCGTGCAGCCCCCGCCAGGTGCGCCACGCGTGGTGCAGGGCCCGGGTCCTGCGCGCCCGGAGTCCCGGCGCGGGCTGCCGGTAGAACTGCCCGCCCGCCTGGAGCGCGGCGTCGACCAGGGCGACCCGCGCAGGACCCGGGCCCTGCACCACGCGTGGCGCACCTGGCGGGGGCTGCACGGGCGCTGGAGGCCCACCTCGCCACGGGCCGCGTCACCCACCTGCCGCAGCGCCAGGTCTGGTGCATGGAGCCGGGGC
>NZ_JARAVK010000394.1:0-5617 GCF_033792765.1 Streptomyces sp. PA03-6a
CTCTCGAAGGGGTGGGCGGAGTTGGCGTTGTAGAAGCCGCCGCCGTTGGTGCCCAGCTCCTTGATGGCCTCCTGGGAGGCCACCGGGCCACCGGTCATGCTCTGGTGGTCGCCGACCAGGGTCGAGATCGACTCGACGCCGTGGAAGTTCTGCACGACGCCGCCGGCGACCAGCACGATCGCGAAGACGAAGGCGAGCGGGAGCAGCACGCGCACGGTGATCCGGGTGAGGTCCACCCAGAAGTTGCCGATTCGGTCGGTCTTCTTGCGGGTGAAGCCCCGGATGAGGGCCGCGACGACGGCGACGCCGACGGCGGCCGACACGAAGTTCTGCACCGCGAGACCGGACATCTGCACCAGGTGGCCCATCGTGGACTCACCGGAGTAGGACTGCCAGTTGGTGTTGGTGACGAAGGAGGCGGCCGTGTTGAAGGACACGCCGGGCGTCACGGCGGGCATGCCTATGGACAGCAGCAGGTGGTTCTGCAGCCGCATGAAGCCGTAGAGGAAGAGGACGGAGACGGCCGAGAAGGCCAGCACGCTCCGCAGGTAGACGGACCACTTCTGGTCCGCGTCACCGTCGACCCCGCCGAGCCGGTACGCGAAGCGCTCGACGCGCAGGTGCTTGGCGGAGGTGAGGGTGTGGGCCATGTAGTCGCCCAGCGGCCGGTAGGTCAGGGCCAGCGCGCCGACCAGCGCGAGGATCTGGAGCCAGCCCGCGAGGGTGTCGTTCACTAGAACTTCTCCGGGTAGATCAGTGCCAGCACCAGGTAACCGACCAGGGCCACGGCGACGACGAGTCCGACGACGTTTTCGATGCTCACAGCCGCTCCGCCCCCTTGGCCACGAGGCCGAGCACGGCGAAGACAGCGACGGTGAGGACGATGAAGGCCACATCTGGCATGCGGAGACACCCCGGAAGTCGTGTGGGGACGATGCCGCGTACCCGGTCGGGCCCGCGGCGCCGGTGAAAAACCGGTGTACGTAGCGAAGCGCCCCGCAGTGCCCCCGACGAGCTTCGTTAGCGGGTTCCTGACGCGGCCCCGGAGCGGCTTGACGCCACTTTGACGCCGCCCGGCCGAACGGGTGACGGGGGTGACGTGGCACGTCGGCGCGGTCGGCGGGGCGGTCGGCGGGGCTCGGAGCAGCGGCGACCCCCGAGCGGGCGTGGCCGGCCGCAGCGGGGGTCAGGGTGGGCGAGGAGGGCCGTCCGGCCCGGTGGTGCGGAGCGGACTCAGAACCGCACGTAGACGTTCTTCGGCTGGGTGTAGGACTCCAGCTCCTCGATGCCCTCCTCCCGGCCGACGCCCGAGTTCTTCACCCCGCCGAAGGCGGTCCCGGGGATGTGCGCGGAGCTGGCGTTGATCCACACGTAGCCGGCGCGCAGGTCGCGGGCCGCGGCCATGGCGGTGTGCAGGTCGGTGGTCCAGACGCTGGCGGTCAGGCCGTACGGCAGTGCGTTGGCCTCGGCGATCGCCTGGTCGTACGCGTCGAAGGGCGCCGCCACCAGCACCGGCCCGAAGATCTCCTCCCGGAACAGCGGCCCGGAGGGGCCGGCGTGGGCCGCGAAGAGGGTGGGCCGTACGTAGTAGCCGGGCCGGTGCGGGGCGCTGCCGCCCGCGACGAGGCGGAGGGCGGGGTCGGACAGTCCCGCCCGGATGTAGGAGGTCACCTTGCGGTAGTGCTCCTCGGAGACCAGGGGGCCAATGCCCGTGGTGGGGTCGGCCGGGTCGCCGAGGCGCATGGCGTCCATGCGCCTGCCCACTTCCTTGACGACGCGCTCGTACAGGGAGCGGTGGACCAGCAGGCGTGACGTGGAGCCGCAGCTCTGGCCCTGCCAGGTGAAGTTCATGCCCGCCATCGCGCCGTCCACGGCCGCGTGCACATCGGCGTCGGCGAAGACGACCAGCGGGTTCTTGCCGCCCAGCTCGAGGGTGACCGTCTTGACCGCGGCGCTCGCCGCGCGTGCCTGGACGCGGCGTCCGGTGGCGGACGAGCCGGTGAACGCGATGCGCGGGACGTCGGGATGGGTCACCAGCCGTTCGCCCGCCACGGAGCCCAGGCCCGGCACGATGTTCAGGACCCCGGGCGGTACGAGGCCCGCGGCCAGTTCGCCCAGCCGCAGCGCGGACAGCGAGGTCGCCTCGGCGGGCTTCAGGACGACGGTGTTGCCTGCGAGGAGCGGCGCGGCGATGCGGGCGGCCGCGAACATCAGGGGATGGTTCCACGGGATGATCCGCCCGACGACGCCGAAGGGGTCACGCAGCGTGTAGTCGAGCGCGTCGTGGTCGGCCATGGGGACGGTCTCGCCGCGCAGTTGGAGGGCGAGTCCGGCGAAGTAGCGCAGCTGGGCGGCGGCGACGCGGAAGTCGCCCCGCATGACCGCGACCGGGCTGCCGTTGTCGATGGTGTCGATCCAGGCCAGTTCCTCGCCGTGCTCCTCGATCGCCTCCGCGAGGGCGACCAGCACCCGCGCCCGTTCCGTCACGGAGCTGGCCCCCCACGCGGGCGCCGCCGTACGGGCCGCCTCCACCGCGTCGTCGACGTCCGTGACGCCGCCGAGGGGTATCCGGGTCACCACCGTCTCGTCCGCGGGATTGACCACGTCCAGGGTCTGACCCGAGGCCGCGTCGGTCGCCTCCCCGCCGATCAGCATGTGCCAGGGCCGGTCCACGATCTCGCCCGCGGTCGGTCGTGCGCCGGTCGCGCCATACGGATTCGACAGCTCCGAAATACGCATACACTCCAGGTTTGCACCCGTATGTGCCGTATACAGTGATTGAACGTTTTATATCGGCAAACACCGCGTATAGCGCAGGCCAAACGGCCGGGCGGGGCCGCGGGCGGCCGGCTCAGCCGTCCAGCCAGCCGCGTTCATGGGCGAGGAGCGCGATCTGGAACCTCGTCCGGGCGCCGAGGGCGGTGCCCGCCTCACTGACGTGCTTCTGCACCGTCCGCCGGCTCACGCCCAGCACCCTGGCGATGGCGTCGTCCTTCATCCCTGTGGCCATGAGGTGGAGGATCTCCCGGGTCCGTTCGTCGGTCTCCACGGTCTCCCGCTCGCGGCGCGCGACGGGCCAGTCCTGGCGGCTCTCCAGTGAGACCGGTGTCGCGCGTTCCCAGATGCCCTCGAAGAGCGCGACGCACACCTCGATCAGGGCCGGGGAGTGCACCACCAGCGATCCCGCCGAGGGCCGGTCGCCCTGGAGCGGGAGGAGGGCGGCGGTCCGGTCGAAGAGCGCCAGCTTGACGGGGAGCCGGGTACCGAGGCGGAACTCACCGCCCACCGCGGTGCCGCGCAGCGCGGTCTCCAGGGACACCTCGTCGGTGAAGCCGTCGGCCTCGTACACCGACCGCAGCCGTACGCCCGGGGCGACGGCGGTACGGTCCGGGTCCCGGTGGCCCGAGTCGTCCTCGGTGCCGGTCACGTAGGGCGGCTTGGCCAGGTGCAGCACCTCGCTCCTGCTGCCCTTCAGCAGGTACGCGTAACGGGCCGCGACCTCGTCGCCGTGCTCCAGGACCTCCACCAGGTTCGGCGCGCCGGGGTGCGCGACGGAGCGGTAGAGCTCGTCGAGCTGCTCCATGAACAGCTCGGTACGGGCCAGTTCGCTCCGCCTGCGGGCGAGCAGGGAACCCAGTGAGGAGCGCGGCGGGCCGGCCTTCCAGCGCGAGGACCCACCGGGGATGCGGATGACCAGGAGTTCGTCCTCGAGGCCCCGCAGCGTCCGCTCGGCCTCGTCGGCGGACGTGCCGACCGCCTCGGCCACCGCGGCGGCGTCCGCCGAGGGATGGCTCACCAGGTACTCCAGGACCCGGCCGCCCAGGGGGCCCAGCCCCGTCCCCGCCCAAGGACCGCCCGATGAGACATCCATGCAGCCTGCCACCCCTGTACGTCCGCGCCCCGCGTGATGATCGTACGCCTCGCGGAAAGGCCGGCGGGGGCCCGGTCCGGCGTGTGCCGGTCCTGGCCCCCGTCGGGGTGGTGCGGTGTCGCGGCCGCTCAGCGGCAGGTGCCCGCGGGGCGGGCCCGGGTCACCAGGTCGGTGTCCGTGGTGGTGGTGTCCATCCACAGGACGCGGCTGCCGGTGCCTGCGGCGGCGTTCGACTGCTGGCCCTTGCTGCAGGAGACCCGGCCGAGCGGGGTGCCCTGCGGGGTGAACTGGTGGAGCTTGGCCAGCGAGTCGTTGTAGTCGTCGAAGACCTGTGAGAACGAGGCGTACACGGTCAGCGTGACCGCGGTGTCCGACGCCGTGAGGCCGAACGCCCGGACGGGGCGCGGGCCCTTCTCCGCGATGACGTCGGTGACGGTGGAACCGTCGACGGACGCCCGGCGCAAGGTGGTGAAGTCGTCGTCGGTGTAGTCGGTGTCGATCAGCCAGTACACCCCGGCAGCGGTGATCACCGGCGTGCTGATCCACTCCGGCTGCGAGGGCGCGCCAAGGGTGGCGGTCTTCCCGGTCCGGGTGTCGAAGACCTCCACGACGACTCCGTAGGTGCCGTCGAACATGCCGTCGTGGATGTACGCGATGCGCCCGTCCTTGACGGCGGGCTCGACCGCCTGGTTGTAGTCCCGGCCGAGCGGCACCTGACGCGGTGTGGTGTCGCCGCCCTTCAGGTACAGGACCCGCTGCAGCGAGGTCGCCTCGTCACGGCGGGACCAGGCGACCGTGTCGCCGTCCACGCTCAGGCCGCTGATCTCCGAGGTGGTGCTGTACAGCGTCGTGACGGCGCCGCCGCCCACGGGCGCGGACAGGACGTCGTAGGTGTGCAGCCAGGGGTCGTCGCCGGGGACGTCGCCGACCGCCACCCACACCACGCGCTTGCCGTCGGTGACCGGGCTGAGGTGGGAGCGTCCGTCGACCGGGGAGATCCGGCGGGGCTTGCCCTTGCCGTCGGTGCGGCCGGTCCACACGGCGTACGGCTCGGTGCCGTCGGCGCTGGACTTGGGGGCGGCCCACCAGTCGCCGTGGGCGCTGGGGCTGTTGCCGGTGCCGACGTACTGCATCAGGGTGCCGAGCCGGCCCATCAGCACGTCGCTGTCGAGGCCCAGGTCCTGCTCCCAGCCGGGGACGATGCCGTGGGCGTCGAAGGCCTTCTTCACCTTGGCCAGGCGGTCGCCCTTGACGTGCAGCGACTTGGCGGCGGCGATGACCGCGTCACGGCCCTCGTCGAAGCCGTCGAGGGGGGTGATGTAGGAGGTGAGGGCCGTGTAGACGATTCTGTCGGCGAGTTCGCCGCCGAGGCTCTCGCGGATGTCCCACAGCGCGCCGCTGAAGATCGTGGAGTTGACGTGCACTCCGCCGTTGTCGTAGGACGAGCCGAGGGGCAGCCCGAGGAAGCCCTTCGTGGTGGCGCCGTCGTTGAGGTCGCGGAAGGCGCAGTCCTTCGGCGCCCGAGTCCGGCAGAGGTCGCCGCCGATGAGGCCGGCCTCGGGGTCGGTCATGGAGGTGCGGTTGACGGTGACGTCGATGACGTTGCCGAAGTAGTCGGCGATGGCCTCGTTCATGGCGCCGGACTGACCGGCGTAGACGAGGTCGGCGGTGTGCTCGACCACGCCGTGCGTCATCTCGTGGCCGACGACGTCCAGGTCGGAGGCGAGGGAGCGGTACTCGTCGTCA
>NZ_JARAVK010000395.1:0-5609 GCF_033792765.1 Streptomyces sp. PA03-6a
CGGCGCCTCGCCCGAGACTACGAGACCCTGCCCGCCAGCTCCGAGGCCATGATCCACGTCGCCTCGATCGACAACCTCACCAAGCGCATAACGGACGAGACGACACCCACCTGGCGAGGAACTTACTAGGAGATAAAGGGCAATCCACCTAGATCAAACGCCCTCTAAGCACGACAGGCAAAATCGCTAGGTTGCCCTGTGACCGCACTGCCCGACTGGATGCGCCCGCCGCGCGCGGAAGGCTGGTTCGCGGAGGATCTGGATCGCCCCACGAGGCACCGCGCCACACTGAGCTCATCGACGGAGCCCTTGTTTTTATGATGTCGCCGCAGAGGTGGTGGCGCGGTCACCTCGTCACCATGTTCACTGTCGCTCTCATGGAGCAGGCACCCACGGACACCAGAGTGGGTCGTGAGATGACTATCAAGCTCGATCAGCGCAACCGGCCTGAGCCGGATCTGCTGGTGACGACAGCTGACTACGACGGCGACCGGACCTGTTCGTACCGGAGGAAGTGCGACTCGTCACCGAGGTGGTCTCCCCCGAGTCCGCCCACCGGGATCGCACGGTAAAGCTTCGTAAGTACGCGGAGGCGGGCATCCCGCACTACTGGTGCATCGAGGACGAGGACGGAGTACCCGTTGTCCATGTCTACGAGCTTGACGAACCAACCCACGCTTATGCGCCTGCTGGCATCTTCCGAAACTCGCTAAAGCGGCCGGTGTCCTTTGAGGTTCGCCTCGACCTGGACAAACTCACTCCGCCCCGTCCGTTTCCGGAGCCCTTCGGGCGTTGTTCCTGAGGTTGGCGAAGGGCACAGCTCCTCCGTGGAGTTCTTTGAATTCGTCGATTAAGTCCTGCTCGGCCTCACCCGCGTCGTCCTCGGTCATCGGCCGCCAGGCAACGAGCAGTGCGTCCGAGTCGACCAGCTGCCAGATGTAGCGGCCGCCCCAGTGGCCAGCCAGCAGACCGGTGCCGTGGCGGTGGTAGTCGGCAAGCCGCAGATTCAGTGAGCCCTTTCAGCCGAGCCTCGAACGGGTGACGCTGTCGCGAACGTTGACCGGGCCACAAGCAGGGCCGCTTGTAGTGTGCCGCGGAGAGCAGTCGTTTGAGACGTCATCCGATCGGTGGCCACTTTGAAAGAGCTCAGTCCGTCCTGGCCCGCAGCCTTGCCGATGTACACGACCGTTGCCCCGTCCACCCAGGCATCGCCGAGCTTGTCGGCCGTCACGGACGGGTCACGGCCCTTGAGGTGTCCGGCAGGGGGACCACCCTGCCTGCGCGGGAAGGAGACTTTATAACCTGTGGGTTTGGGAGGCATTTGCCATTCCTTGGTGCGATTGCCCATGTGTCAGGCGAGTAGTGTGTGAGAAGCAAGGACTGGGGGCCGCTGAGGCGGGATCACTTCATGTTGCGGCGCATGTCCGCGCCGGCTCCGCACCGACTGTCCAGTGCGAATCCTCAGTCTCAAGGTTGTCGATTCCGAAGCCGGAGAGGATGCCGCGTTCGATTGCCTGGGACAAGCCGAGCTCGTTTATCCACTTCCAGTAAGTGCCGGCCGTTTCGTCGCTCATGGAGGCGATCTTGAGTTCGCTCCCGTCCTTGCCGACCGGGGTTCGGGGCGCGCGGCGCGGGGTTGCGATCATGTAGAGCCGATACCTGTGCGGGGACGCGTGTGTTGTCGTGATCGCCGCTCAGGGAAGGCCCAAACCCCCCGGCCGTGCAGGCGCTCGATATGCCACACGCGACCGGCCGGACCCGCGCCTCGCGGTCGGCCGCGGGCTGCAGCTGGCTTCGTTTCGCGGGCCTCGGCCCCGCCTGATCACCGGGCGCCACCGGGCACGCGGTGCGCCTACGGCCCTGAGCCACCACGGCTCGGCGGTTCGGGTGTGGGTGTGGTCGTCCCGCGAGCCCTGGGTGCTACGTGGCCGGCGGTGCTGTCTTCCGCCTCAGAATGCACACGGGTACGTACCCGTACCCCCTATAGTGTGGTGCGCCACCACGATAGGAGACCCCACGTGTCCGATGCGAACGTCCGTATCCCCGCCGAGGCCCGGGACCGGCTCTCGGAGATCGCCGCCGCCGAGGGCCTGTCGCTGCGCGCCTACCTGGCCCGCCTGGCCGACACGCTCCTCACCCCCGCCGAGCGGGCCGAGCGCGCCGAGCAGGCCCGCGCCGTCCTGAACGCCTGGAACGGCTACGCCCCCACCCCCGCAGAGCAGGACGACCTGGACGCCGAACTCGACCGCCGCCTCACCCAGGCCACCGCCCGGTGAACCAGATCGTGCACGTCGTCCTAGACGACACCGCCATGGTCGCCGCCGGCCGCGGCAACCTGCTGGCCTCCCGCCTCATCCACCGTGCCCACGCCGAAACAGGCTGGCACCTGTACGCACCCACCTGCGCCTTGGTCGAAGCCGACCGCGCCCGCCCCGGCACCGCCGAGCACATCGCAGCCCTACCCGGCATCACCGTCGTCGACCTCGACCTGCCCGCAGCCCTGGCCCTCGCCCGCGAGAACACCTGGGCCACCGCCCACACCCGCCACACCGCCCTACCCACCCCGGAACGCCCTGACGGCGCGGTCATTGCCACCGCCGCCCCGGACCGGTGGGCCGGGCAGCCCGTCAGGACCCTCGACCTGACCTGACAGCCGGCGCCGAAGTCCATGGATGCCTTGCGAATCCGCGATGTACCGAGTCAGGACGCGGGACGCGTACCGGGGAATCGCAAGGCGGCCGGGCGCGACGACCGTACTGGACGAGGGCGCGCTTTTGCCTGCACGCGGTCCGGATTGCGCAGCCCCATAGAAAGCCGAGACGCCGCCGCACCGCAGCCAGGTGCACCAGCAGGCGTTGCCCGGCCAGGTACCGAAGAGCCCGGCAGACAAGGCCAAGCCACCACCACCACATTGCAACAGACGGTAGGACTGCCGGTGGGAATGATCGGGGACAGCCTCGACCGCGCTGTGCAGGGCGTGTTCACTCGCCCCACTGGGGATATTTCGCTGTTGCTGAATCTGCCTCCCCCTTCGGGGGCCTGGCCTGTACGCGAGCGATCCCGGGGCTGACGCTGAATCGACGCTTCGGGAAATTGGTAAGTTTGGGAGCATCCGGCGGAGCCTGACCTCCGGAGGGCCCCTCCGGAGGGCACCTCCGGAGGGGGCGACGCCGCAGTAGGAGGCGAATGCGGCCTCCGAGCGGAGACGGCCGACCCCAGCGGTGCGGGTAAGGGTCTTCGCTGCCAGCAAGTCCCCGACACCGTGGAGCTCGGTGACGGCGGTGATCCGGCGCGGTCCAGACGGCGATGGTCGGAGCCTGCGGCCCGGTCATCGCCGACCCCGACGCCGGGTGGTTGTACTGGCTCGTACCGCCGGGAACGACCGCCGATGGGACCCGCACCCGTATGGGCTGTGCCTCGGGGCACCGCACATCCTGACGCTGCCCCCGCTCGCCCGCGACGTGCCTCCGGGCCCGTACTGGCTGCGGCCGAGCGTCAGCGACCGCCTCGTGCCACCGGTACCGCTCCGCGGTCTCCGCGTGTCCAGCACGGTGCAGGTGGGCGAGGTCACCCCTGAGGACATTGACGAGCGGGTGGCGGGCACTGTGCACCTGTTCCAGCAGCGCGTCGACAAGGCCGGTGACGTGCGGGTGACCGTCATCGGCGAGCGCGTGTTCTGTGTGCGCATCGACTGCGGCTTGCTGGATTGGCGTACCGACTACGGCAGGCTGCGCTACAGCGTGGTGGAGCCGCCGGCCGGGATCGCGGACGCCCTGCACCGCTACCTGGCACGCTTCGGGTTGGGTTTTCGGTGCTTTCGACTTCGCCATCGACCGGGCCGGGGCATGGTGGTTCCTTGAGTGCAACCCCTCGGGCCAGTGGGCGTGGATGGAGCCCGAGACGGGATTGCCGTTGGTGGCGGCCACGGCCGATCTACTCGAACGGAAGGCGTTATGCCCCATCAAGGCCTGCGGGACAAGCTGCTCCGCCACATGACCGAGCGGGGCAGCGTCCGGTCACCTCAGTGGCGGGATGCGGTCGCGGTCACGCCCCGGCACGAGTTCCTGCGCGGCGGCTACTTCCGCTGGGTGGAGGGGTCGTCGCCGACGGCATGGGAGCCGGTGATGCCAGACGATCCGGACTGGTTGACCGGCTGCTACAGCGACGTGTCACTTGTTACGCAGATCGCCGGGACGATCGTGCCGGGCGACATCCGCGGGCAGATCCTGCGCCAGCCCACCAGCTCCAGCACGTTCCCGGGGCTGGTGGTGCGGATGCTGGAAGACCTGGAAGTCGTGGACGGCGCGCGGGTCCTCGAGTGTGAAGTCTCACTCCTTTGCCGGATGTTGCTGTCCCTGACCTGTGGTCCTGCAGTTCGTTGAGATGGATCTCGAAGTTGTCTGTCCCGGTCCTGCGCGCCTCGAACGTCCGGACGGCCACGGAGGCCACCGGTTCGAGCCGTGCGGAGCCGTCGGGCTAGGGCCATATAGGTATCTGACCTGGGAAGCTGTGATTGATTGAGATACGCGCGTTCAAATGAGAACGCCTATGGTGCAACCGAGTTGTCATCACGGCGAGACACCGGCCCTGATCAGCCCGGTCTGTGGCCTCGCACACCGCCTTCGCTGGTCACACTGGCGACGCCAGTGCCAAGCCGGCGCACGTCTGTGCCATTACCGCAGGCAAGCCGCTGCCCGGCGAAGATCAACATCTACGCCTGGAGTACTACTGGCTCGTCAGACCATCGCGCCATCTTTGAGCGGCTTCAGGCTGGTCTTCACGCGCGTGAGGAGCCGTATCGATGAGATGAAGGAGAACCCAGGCCACGCCGGTCAAGCATGCGGAGCGGTCGACAGTTCCGTCGGACCGGCCAGCAAGGGTGATGGAGTGGTGCGGGGCGTGTGACAAGGACACCCGCAAGCGGTTCGACGAATCGTTCGAGTACGTCGACTGCCCCGATTGCAGCTCGCTTGCAGCGGCAGGTGTCCGGTGACCGACTTGATCCCCGGGCAGCGTGAGGCCGCGCCGTACGCGCCGCCGCATGACCTGGAAGCCGAGATGGCCGTGCTGGGCGCGATGCTGCTCTCGCGCGACGCGATCGGTGAGGTCCTCGAGGTGGTGTCCGGCGGGCACTTCTACCGGCCCGCGCACGCCACCGTGTTTGCCACGATCGTCACCCTCTATCTGCGGGGCGATGCGGCGGACCCGATCACGGTGGCGGCCGAGCTCACCAAGACCGGCGAGATTGCCCGGGCTGGCGGCGCGCCGTACTTGCACGAGCTGGTGCAGGCCACCTCGACGGTCGCCAACGCCGAGCAATACGCCCTCATCGTCCGCGAGCGCGCCGCGCTGCGGGACGTGATCACCGTGAACCTGACCGCGGCGAACCAGGCGATGCGCGGTGAGGGCACCGCCAGCGAGATCATCGCCACCCAGCAGCAGGCCCTGCAGGCCGTCTACGACGACACCGGCGACGACGGCCTGGACCTGCTCGGCCCGCACTGGACCTCTTCCACGACGACTACGACCGCCGCGCCGCCAGCGCCGGCGCGCTCAGCGGAATCTCCACCGGCTTGATCGACCTGGACGCCCTGACCAACGGACTGCAG
>NZ_JARAVK010000396.1:0-5589 GCF_033792765.1 Streptomyces sp. PA03-6a
GCAGGGCCCGGGACACGCAGAACGCCCGGGCCCTGCAGTCCCCCGCGGCCCAGACCGTGCACCCCACCGGCACGGCCGGCGCCGCCGTACCGACCACGCACCTGTGCGGCGCACCGGCCGCAGGCGACTTCGGCTGCCTCGCGCAGCGCCGCACCGACATCGCGATGAGGCGCGACGACACGCTCTCGCCGCAGGCCACCCCGTCCGGTCTGGGCCCGGCCAACCTGCACAGCGCCTACAACCTGCCCGCCACCGGCGGCTCCGGCCTGACCGTGGCCATCGTCGACGCCTACGACGACCCCAACGCCGCCACCGACCTGGCCACCTACCGCTCCCAGTACGGTCTCTCGGCCTGCACCGTCGCAAGCGGCTGCTTCCGCAAGGTGAGCCAGACCGGCAGCAGCACCAGCCTCCCCACGCCGGACAGCGGCTGGGCCGGGGAGATCGCCCTCGACCTCGACATGGTCAGCGCCGCCTGCCCGAGCTGCAACATCCTGCTGGTCGAGGCGGACTCCGCGAGCATGGAGGACCTCGGCGCGGCCGTGAACGAGGCCGTGGCGCTCGGCGCGAAGTTCGTCTCCAACAGCTACGGCGGCGACGAGGAGTCCGCCGACCCGTCCTACGACAGCGCCTACTTCAACCACCCCGGCGTCGCCATCACCGTCTCCGCGGGCGACTCCGGCTACGGCGCCGAGTACCCCGCCGCCTCCCGCTACGTGACCGCCGTCGGCGGCACCTCCCTGACCACCGCGTCCACCACCCGCGGCTGGTCCGAGAAGGTCTGGGGCACCAGCGCGGGCGGCGACGGCACCGGCTCGGGCTGCTCCGCGTACGACGCCAAGCCCAGCTGGCAGACCGACACCGGCTGCGCCAGGCGCACCGTCGCGGACGTCTCCGCCGTCGCCGACCCGGCCACCGGTGTCGCGGTCTACGACACCTACGGCGGCTCCGGCTGGGCGGTCTACGGCGGCACCAGCGCCTCCGCGCCGCTCATCGCGGGTGTGTACGCCCTGGCCGGCGCCCCGGCCTCCGGCACCAACCCGGCGTCGTACCCCTACGCCCACACGGCGAACCTCTACGACGTGACCAGCGGCGCCAACGGCGGCTGCTCCGGCTCGTACCTGTGCACCGGCAAGACCGGCTACGACGGCCCGACCGGCCTCGGCACCCCGAACGGCGTGACCGCCTTCAAGAACGGCACCAGCAGCGGCAACACGGTCACCGTCACCGGCCCGGGCGGCCAGACCGCCACCGTCGGCACCGCGAAGAGCCTGCAGATCTCGGCCACCGACAGCGCCGGGGCCCCGCTCACCTACAGCGCGAGCGGCCTGCCCACGGGGCTCGGCATCAACGCCTCGACCGGCCTGATCTCCGGCACCCCCACGGCCGCGGGCACCTACCAGACCACGGTGACCGCCACCGACGGCACCGGCGCCTCCGGCTCCGCCTCCTTCGGCTGGACCGTCTCCCCCGCGGGCGGCGGCACCTGCACCGCGGCCCAGCTGCTCGGCAACCCGGGCTTCGAGTCCGGCAGCACCTCGTGGACGGCGTCCAGCGGCGTCATCACCGGCGACAGCGGTGAGGCCGCCCACGGCGGCACGTACAAGGCCTGGCTGGACGGCTACGGCTCCACCCACACCGACACGCTCTCCCAGACGGTGAGCGTCCCGAGCGGCTGCCACGCCACGCTGACCTTCTGGCTGCACGTCGACTCCGCCGAGACGACCACCACCGCCGCCTACGACAAGCTGACCCTGACCGCCGGCTCCACCACCCTGGCGACCTGGTCCAACCTCAACAAGGGCACCGGGTACACCCAGAAGTCCTTCGACCTGTCCTCCTTCGCCGGCTCCACCGTGACCCTGAAGTTCACCGGCACCGAGGACTCCTCCCTGCAGACCGGCTTCGTGGTCGACGACACCGCCCTGACCACGGCCTGACCCCGCCTCCCCGCGGGAAGGGTCCCGGCCGCCGGCAGGCGGCCGGGACCCTTTTGCGCCTGGAACACGTCAAACCTTTCACAGAGGAAGGGAGGCCATCCATGCGTCATACGACAGCCGCGGTCCTCGCGGCGACCGCACTCCTGCTCACCGGCTGCGGCACGCAGTCCGGCGGCCCCGCGGACGGCGGCCGGAGCAGCGCCCCGGGCGCCACCGGCAGCGCCGGTTCCGGAGCGGGCACGGGAGGGGCCTGCGTGTCCGAGGCCGCGCTCACCACCGCGGACACCGGCCGCACCGTCTGCCTCACCGCGGGCGGCACCGTCCGCGTCACCCTCGACGGCACGCCGGACCGCCCGTGGTCCCCCGTCACCAGCGAGGGCGGCGCCCTCACCCCCACCAACGCGGGCATCGGCGCCCCCCGCGGCGACACCATCGCCGCCTACCGCGCCACCGCATCCGGCACGGCGCGGCTCACCGCCACCCAGCCGCTGTGCGCCACACCCACCGCCCCGGACCAGGTGGCGTGCCTGGGACTGCGGGAGTGGACCGTCACCGTGCGGGTCGCCGACCGGTGAACACGCCCTCCCCGCAGGGAGGTTGTACGGCGCCGGGCATCGAATCGGCCACGGGATCCCCACCGCCGGGCGAAGCGGCGGTAACGGATCGGCGCGGGCCGACAATGCAGTGGCCCGCTGTCAGAGGCATGACGTAGCGTTCCCTCTTGCCGCCGACGAAGGCGCGCCGGGCCCGCCACGGGGGTCCGCGCCCCGCGGCGCACCCACGTCTCGCCGGAAGACCTCCGGCCACCCACGCCTGCCTGGGGGGAACCAGCTTGCGCACCCGCCACCTCGCGGGCGGGACGGCTCTGTCCGTCCTGCTCGCCACCGCGTCCCTGCTCGGGGTCACGGCAACGCCGGCCGCGGCCGACGGCCCCACCGCCGTCGCGACCGCCGGGGACACCGCCAACGTCGCCGAGGCCGCGACCACCCTCACCGTCAACGCCCCCGCCACGGCGGTGCCCGGCGCGGAGGTCACGGTCACCGGCATCCTCGGCTCCACCGAGCCGTTCGCGGCCGGCACCGAGGTCACCGTCACCCGCACCGACCCGACCGACACGACCGGCACCGCGCTCGGGAACGCGACCGTCGCCGAAGACGGCACCTTCCAGATCAAGGACACCCCGGCCGTACAGGGCGACAACACCTACACGGTCAGCTACGCGGGCGACGCCACCCACGCCGCCGCCAGCGCGACGGGCACCGTCACCGTCGCCCGGGCCTCGACCACCCTCAACGTGTCCGCCCCGGCGACGGCCCTGCCCGGCGCGGAGGTCACGATCAGCGGCTCCCTCGGCTCGACCGAGGACTACGCGCCGGGTACCGCGGTCACCATCACCCGCACCGACAGCCACGGCGGGACCGGCACCCCGCTGGGTACCGCGACGATCGGCGAGTACAACGTCTTCCAGCTCAAGGACACCCCCGCTGTCCAGGGCAACAACACCTACACGGTCACCTACGCGGGCGACGCGACCCACGCCGCCGCCACCGCCAGGAGGACCGTCAACGTCACCCGGGCCGCCACCACGCTCACCGTGAACGCCCCCGCCACCGCCAAGCGGACCACGAAGATCACGGTCAGCGGCAAGCTCACGGCCTCCGCGCCCTTCCCGGCCGGCACCAAGGTCACGGTGACCCGGACCGACCTCACCACCCCGAAGGGCAAGTCGCTCGGCACCAAGACGGTCGCCTCCAACGGGACGTTCAGCTTCGCGGACACCCCGTACACCGGCGGCACCGTCACCTACTCCGTGCACTACGCGGGCGACGCAACGCACACCGCCGCCCTGGGCAAGGACACGGTCTCGGTCTCCCGCGCGGCCACCTCGGTCAGCGTCAAGACCAACCACTCGACCTACTCCTGGGGTTCGACGGCCACCGTCACCGGCCACCTCGGCAAGACCGGCAAGAGCCGCGTGGTGTCGATCTACGCCAAGGCGGCGGACGGCACGAAGAAGCTGGTCAAGACCGGCAAGGTCAACTCCTCCGGCGACTTCAAGGTGACCTACAAGCTCTACCGGAACACCACCTTCTGGGCCTCGTTCGGCGGCGACTTCTCCTACGCGCCGAAGTCCGTGTCCCGCTCGGTCGGCACCCAGATCAAGGTCTCCACGTCCGTCTCCCGGCACTACAAGACGGGCAAGATCGGCTCGACCACGTACTACTGGTTCCACAAGAACACCGACCCGGTGTTCACCACGTCCATGAGCTACTACGAGAACCGCAAGCAGCGGTTCGAGCTGCAGGTCTACTACCAGGGCAAGTGGTACTCGGCCGGCAGCCAGTACTTCTGGCTCGCCACCAACGGGAAGTCGGCCGTGCGGCTCGAAGCCCCCGGTGAGGCCGGCATCCGCGCTCGCATGCGCTCCTCGTACGTCAAGGGCTCCTCGGGCGACTCCGTGAACACCACGACCTACGGCCCCTGGAAGTACATGTACTTCACCAAGTGACGCCGTCCGGCGGACGGACGCACACGGGCGAGGCCGCTCCGGAACCTCCGGGGCGGCCTCGCCCGTGTCGGCCGGATGCGGGGGGGTCGCGCGGCGGGGGCCGCTGCCGTCAATGGATGATTTGTCCCGATTGGGAGCCGGAGATGGACGAATCATCCACGGCGCCAGGGACCTGGGCTCAGGCCTCGCCGGCCTCGAGCAGGTTCGCGGCGGCACCGACGATCCTCGGGTCGGGCACGCCCACGACCTCCTCGTCCTTGTCGCCGTAGTCGAAGCGGCCCAGCACGGCGCGCATCGCCTCCACACGGGCCCGCTTCTTGTCGTTGCTCTTCACCACCGTCCAGGGCGCCTGCTCGGTGTCGGTCTCCCGGAACATCGTGACCTTGGCCTCGGTGTAGTCGTCCCACCGGTCCAGGGAGGCCAGGTCCATCGGGCTGAGCTTCCACTGCCGCACCGGGTCGACCTGGCGGATCGTGAAGCGGGTCCGCTGCTCGTCGCGCGACACGGAGAACCAGAACTTCACCAGGTCGATGCCGTCGTCCACGAGCATCCGCTCGAAGGCGGGTGCCTGCCGCATGAACCGCTGGTACTCGTCATCCGTGCAGAAGCCCATGACCCGCTCCACGCCGGCCCGGTTGTACCAGGAGCGGTCGAAGAGCACGATCTCGCCCGCGGTCGGCAGGTGCTCCACGTACCGCTGGAAGTACCACTGCCCGCGCTCACGCTCGGTCGGCTTCTCCAGCGCCACCACCCGCGCCCCGCGCGGGTTCAGGTGCTCGGTGAACCGCTTGATCGTCCCGCCCTTGCCGGCC
Organism: Streptomyces sp. PA03-6a; assembly: GCF_033792765.1. Taxonomy (NCBI): domain Bacteria; kingdom Bacillati; phylum Actinomycetota; class Actinomycetes; order Kitasatosporales; family Streptomycetaceae; genus Streptomyces; species Streptomyces sp. PA03-6a. The sequence goes on from NZ_JARAVK010000396.1 coordinate 5,262, forward strand.
GCGTCGCGCCCCTCGAAGACGATCACCAGCCGCCGGCCGGTCTCCTTGATCCAGCTCTGCAGCTTCAGCAGCTCTATCTGCTGGAGCCGCTTGTGCCACTCGTACTCCTTGCGCTCCATGCGGAAGTCGTACGGGTAGTTCTCGCGCCACGTCTCGACCGGGCTGCCGTCCGGCCGGATCAGCACGGGGTCGTCCTGGTCGGTGTAGTCGACCTGCATCCCGGCGAGCAGATCCAGGTCCGCGGGGTGCGGGAGCGTCGTCATGCCGCCTCTCACCTCCGGGTCCGCGGGAACGGGCGTACGCCCTTCCCACCGTAACCCTGCCCCCC
>NZ_JARAVK010000397.1:0-5554 GCF_033792765.1 Streptomyces sp. PA03-6a
CCCGCGGCCCGCCGCGTGCCGCCCGCCGGGTGGGCCTCGGCGGAGGGCGGCCCGGGTGCCGACGCCCCCGGGCGGGCCACGCGCAGGACACCGGGCCGGTCGAATGTCGGCCTTTGACCGCCGCGGCTCTCGACCCGCGGGCATGTGGTGCGGTGCCGCGTGCCGCCCGCCGGGTGGGCCTCGGGGAGGGCGGCCCGGGTGCCCCGGGCCGCCGCCGCGGGCCCCGACCCGCGGGGCGGCTACTTGCCGCGGGCGCTGCGGAAGCGGGCGAGGGCCTCGTCGAGGTCGACGAGGGGGGCGGGGTAGTCCAGGGCGGCCCGCTCGTCCTCGGGTAGCCGCCAGGGGCGGTGCACGGCGCCGCCCCGCACCTCCGCCAGCTCCGGCACCCAGCGGCGCACGTAGGCGCCGTCCGGGTCGAAACGACGGGCCTGCACCAGGGGGTTGAGCACCCGGTTCGGGCGGGTGTCGGTGCCGGTCCCGGCCACCCACTGCCAGTTCAGCTGGTTGTTGGCGATGTCGCCGTCCACCAGCAGCTCCAGGAAGTGCGCGGCGCCGATCCGCCAGTCCACGTACAGCGTCTTGGTCAGGAAGCTCGCGGCCAGCAGCCGCGCCCGGTTGTGCATCCAGCCCTCGTGCCGCAGCTGCCGCATCGCCGCGTCGATCAGCGGGTATCCGGTACGGCCCTCGCGCCACGCGTGCGCCTCGGGCCCGTCACCGTGCCAGTGGTCACCGCGCGGCCGCAGGTCCCGGGAGGCGGCGTCGGGGCGGGCGGCGAGCACCTGGTGGTGGAACTCCCGCCACGCGACCTGCCGCACGAACGCGTCCGCGCCCGGCCCCGCGGCCTCACGGGCGCGCCGGACCAGCTCGGTGGCCGACAGGCAGCCGAAGTGCAGGTACGGCGACAGACGCGAGGTGGCGTCGCCCGCGAGGTCGTCGTGGCGGTCCTCGTACGCGGCGAGGCCCGAGGCCCGCCAGGCCCGCCAGCGCTCGCGGGCCTCGGTCTCCCCGCCCGCGGGCAGCCCTGGCGACGTGCCCTTGGGCGGCTCCGGGAGTGGCCGGGACGCCACGCCGTCCGGGACGCGGACCACGCGGGGCGCACCCAGCGGGTCGCGCAGATCCGCGGTCTCCCAGCGCCGCAAGTACGGCGTGAACACCCCGAAGCTGTCCTTGCCTGCCGGGGTCACCGCGCCGGGCGGCACCGCGGTCAGCACGGCGTCGTGCACCCGGAGTTCGCGGCCCGCCGCTGCCAGGGCCTCCCGCAGCCGCTCCTCGCGCCGCGCGGCGTAGCGGCTCACCCCCGCCGCGACGTGCACCTGCCCGGCGCCGGTCTCCTCCGCGACCCGGCACGTCTCGCGCGCCACGTCCCCGTGGCGCAGCACCAGCCGCCCGCCGCGCTCGCGCAGCCGCTCGTCCAGGTCGGCGAGGCAGCCCGCGAGGAACGCGGCGCGGTTCGGGGCGGCGAAGCCCGTGGCTTCGATGGCCTGATCGAGCACGAACAGGGGGACGACCTGCTCCGCGGAGTCGAGGGCGGCCCGCAGGACCGGGTTGTCGTGGAGCCGCAGATCGGCGGTGAACAGGCAGATCGACGTCGTCGTCACGTCCGGGGCACTCCTCCTGGCCGGCATTCGCGCCCGGCGAGCCTATGGCGCCGCCTCCCACCGCGGCGTGAGGCGCCCCGCCGCGCCCCGCGAGCGCGGGGCGTCACCCGGGGAGCCATGCCCTCCCGGAGCGCCCCCACGGCGGCGTCGCCCCCGCGCGGGGGCCCGGCCCATCGGCCGGGCTCTCCTGGGGCTCCGGGCCGCGTGCCCGTGCGTTGGGCCGGCCGGCCGCTGTGGGGTGTCCCGGGGCGCTCGGATCGTGGCCATGTCGTTCACCTTTCTGGTCCGGGGACGGCCCGGGTGCCCTCAGGTGGAGTGGAAACGGGGGCGAGGGGCCGGACCGGTCCGGGAGTGCTCGCCTCCTGCGCGTCGTGGCGCGGGACGATGACGCCGCCGGGCGTGGTCATGCCGAAGCGGGCGAACGCCGCGACGAGGACGAACGTGCCTGCGGCCAGGGCGAAGCAGAGCGTGAAGCGGCTCTCTGCGGGTGCGTGGCCCGGGGCTCCGCGGCCGGCACGGCTGTGTCGCCCGTGGCGGGGCTCGTCCGGTCCTCGGCCGGCTGCCCTCGGGGACGGGCGTTGCCCGGGGTCCGGCCGGGGGTGCCGTGCCGGGGCGAAGCCGTGCCTTCGGCCCGGGCGGCCCGGCGCCGCGCACCGCACCGGACGGGGTGCGGTGCGGTGCGGCGTCAGGCCGGGAAGTTCATCAGGGCCAGGGGGTCGGAGGTCGGCTGCGGGGAGCCGCCGGCGGGTTCGACGGTGATGCCCATGCCGGAGGCGCCGTCGACGGTGCCCCGGAGGAGGACGGCCTGGGTCGTGTCGCCGCCGGACGGCTTCGGCATGAGGCCCGCGGAGCGCATCGTGCCGCCGTCGGCGTACCAGAGCTGGTAGACCCGGTTGCCGCTCAGCGCGGGCATGCCGTGGGCGAAGAAGACCGCGCGGTCCTGGCTGCGGGAGACGACGACCGTGCCGCTGGCGCCACCCGCGAGCTTCGCGGAGGTGGTGACGGCGTCGGGCGCGGCCAGGACCCGGGAGATCTGATCCGCCTGGGCCTGGGTCCGCTGGTTCTCCTGGCGCAGGTCGCCGAGCTGTTGCTGCTGCCAGACCGCGACCCCGCCCAGGGTCGCGGCCGCGGCGAGGCAGGCCGCCAGGGCGAAGCGGACGCGGCGCCGTGCGGGCTGCGAGGCGCGGCGGCGCATCGCACGGGCCGTGGCGCGCGGCGGCTCGGGCACCGACGGGGGCTCCTGCCGTACGTTGACGATGAGCCGCATGACGTCGTCCTTCATGCGGGGCGGGACGGGTTCGGCCGCCGCGAGCCCGAGGCGGGCGGCGGTCGCGGCCAGCTCGCGCACCTCCAGCGCGCAGGCCTCGCACTCCGCGAGGTGGCGTTCGAACTCCGCGCGCTCGTGCCGCGTCAGCGCGTCGACGGCGTAGGCGCCGGTGAGGGTGTGCAGTTCGGCCTCGGTGCTCATGCGGTCACCCCCAGGCAGTCGCGCAGCCGGATCAGGCCGTCCCGCAGCCGGGTCTTGACGGTGCCCAGCGGCAGCGACAGCAGCTCGGCCACCTCCCGGTACGTCAGCCCCCGGTAGTAGGCGAGGGTCACCGACTGGTGCTGCACCTCGGTGAGGGTGCGCATGCAGCGTCGCACCTGTTCGGCCTCCAGCCGGGCCTCCACCTGCTCGGTCACCTCGTCGTACGCGGGGGTGCGCTCCAGCAGCGCAGCCCTGTGCTCGCGGTCCGCCGCCGCGCTGGCGGACCGTACCCGGTCCACGGCCCTGCGGTGGGCCAGGGTCATCACCCAGGTCATCGCGCTGCCCTTCTCCGGCCGGAAGCGGGCGGCGGTGCGCCACACCTCCACCAGCACCTCCTGCGTCACCTCCTCCGACTGGGCGGGGTCCCTGAGCACTCCGCGCACCAGTCCGAGCACCGGTCCGCTCACGGCGTCGTACAGCCGGGCGAAGGCCTCCTGGTCGCCGCGCGCGACGGCGAGCAGCAGCTCCGAGAGGTCCGGCCCCTGCCGTGCGGGCCTGCCGAACCGCAGCGGTTCCCTCACCACACCTCCAGCGTTCGATTCCGTGTGTCGAGGACAAGTCTCGCGTCCGGCATTCGGCGCCGCGAGCGATTCGGATTGGTCCGTCGTACCGTGGCAGTCATGTCCGACACCACCTCAGCAGCAGTCCTGGGCACCGGGATCATGGGTGCCGCGATGGCCCGCAACCTCGTCAAGGCCGGCCTCGACGTCCGTGTGTGGAACCGTACGAAGGAGAAGGCGCAGCCGCTCAGCAAGGACGGCGCACGCGTCGCCGACACCCCCGCGGAGGCGGTGGACGGCGCCGACGTGGTGCTGACCATCCTGCACGACGCGGACTCCGCCCTCGAGACCATGCGGCAGGCGGCGCCGGCGCTGCGCAAGGGCGCGGTGTGGGCGCAGTCCACCACCGCGGGCGTGGGCGCCCTCGGGGAGTTCGCGCGGTTCGCGCGCGAGCACGGCGTCGTCTTCCTCGACTCGCCCGTGCTGGGCACCAGGCAGCCCGCGGAGAACGGGCAGCTCCTGGTGCTGGCCGCCGGGCCGCAGGAGGCCCGGCAGACGGTGGCGCCGGTCTTCGACGCGATCGGCAGCCGCACCGTGTGGGTGGGGGAGGACGCGGCCGAGGGCGCGGCCAGCCGGCTGAAGCTGGTGATCAACAGCTGGGTGCTGACCGTCACCCACGGCACGGCCGAGGCCCTCGCACTGGCGAAGGGCCTCGGCGTGGACGCCGCGGACTTCCTCAAGGCCGTCTCCGGCGGCCCCCTCGACATGGGCTACCTGCAGGCGAAGGGGGCGTCGATCCTGGCCGGGGACTTCAGCCCCAGCTTCGCCGTGCGGACCGCGGAGAAGGACGCCCGCCTGATCGTGGAGGCGGGGGAGTCCGTGGGGGTCCGGCTCGACGTGGCCGCGGCCGGCGCCGAGCGGTTCCGCCGCGCGGCCGAGCTCGGGCACGGCGGGGAGGACATGGCGGCCTCGTACTTCGCGAGCTTCGAGAAGTGATCACCCGATGTGCGGGAAGAGGCTGGTGAAGTACGCCGCCGCCTCGGCGGCGTCCCGGCCGAAGGGGGCGTCCAGGTCCCAGATGAGGAAGAGCAGGAAGGCGATCAGGGCGCTGTAGAGCCCGGCGAGGAGCAGTTCGCGCCGGGAGCGCCTGATCTGCAGGCTGAAGATCAGCCCCACCGCGACGAGGGCGCCGGTGACCAGGCCGAACCACACCACCCCCGGCATGGTCGGCCCGGCGTTCTCGCCGCGGGCGGTGCGCGCGTCGTCGGCGGCCGCGACCTGGTCCACGACCGGCTGGTACGCCTGGTTGGCCAGCGGGGTGCGCGGCTCGAAGTCGGTCACGTCGCGGCGCACCTTGCCGAGGAGCTCCGAGCCGCGCTGGGTGTTCTCGCCGTGCTTGAGCATGTAGGGCAGCTCGGTGTGCGCGACGTAGGAGACGTACGCGTCCACGTCGGCGCGCACCTGGTCGCGGACGGCGGCGGGGTAGACCTGCACCCGCTGGCGCACCTCGTGCAGGGCCTGGGTCTCGCGGTGCAGCGTGTCCTCGGCGCCGCCGCGCGCCTCCCACACGCCGGCGATGGCGAGGCCGAGGACGATGGCGTACACCACGCCGATCATCATCGTCATGTACTCGATGACGTCGGGGGTCTCCGAGGGGTCGTCGTCGTCTCCGATGCGACGGTGGTTGATGGCCACGATGGTCAGGACGACCGCGCAGGCCGCGGCCATCGCGATGGCCAGGACGAGCCAGTCCGACATCGATCACCTCCGTGAGCGGGCTTGGGACCGGGGCTTGAGCGCGGCGGCGGACAGGACCGCGGGCGCGGTGACCAGCAGCATGAGATGGACGATGCTCGGGCCGTCGGGGGCGGGCGGTGCGCTCGCCTTGCGGTAGGCGACCGGCGGGAGTTCCGCGCGGTGCGTCGGGG
>NZ_JARAVK010000398.1:0-5476 GCF_033792765.1 Streptomyces sp. PA03-6a
CACCCTCCCCGCCCCCACCGCCGTGCAGCGTGCGGTGCGCCAGGTGGAGGACTCCCTCGCCCGCGGGCCGCGCGCAACCGGCGGCGGGGCCGCACCGTCCCGCTCCGCGGCCACGGCCGGTCTGACCGGCACCGACCGCGGGCTGACCGTGCTCCCCACCGGCAAGGGCGTGCTCGCCCGCCACGTCACCGTGCGCGGCACCGACCCGGCCACCGGCGCCCCCGTGGTCCAGGAGGTCTACGTCGACGCCGCCACCGGCGTCCTCCGCTTCGAGGCCGGAGCGCTGCGCACCCTCACGCCCGCGGCACCCGCCACCGGGGCGGCAGGGAAGGGCACTTCGACGAGAGCCGCGACGTCCACCGCTCCCGCGACCGCACCGGCGGGCGTCACCGGCAGCGGCAGGCTGCTCAGCGGCACCACCGTGCCGCTGAACCTCACCAAGGACGCCGCCACCGGCGGGTACCTGCTGCGCGACACCGCGCACATGGCCGACACCAAGACCCACAACGTCATCCAGACCTGGGACGCCTCCAGCCTGTGGTGGATGGACCTCGACGGCGGGTGGCCGGAAGGCGTGGTCCCGTTCGCCATGCCGACCACGAAGGCGCCGCAGGAGATGACCGACAGCGGCGCGGTGGACGCCCACTGGGCGGCCGGGAAGGTGTACGAGTTCTACCGCGGCACCTTCCGGCGCGACAGCCTCGACGACGAGGGCATGGCCATCAACTCCCTCGTCGGCGTCACCGCCGAACTCGGCTACCCCTGGGTGAACGCCTTCTGGGACGGCAGCAAGATGGTGTACGGCACCGGTGACGACGAGTACCGCTCCCTCGCCTCCGACCTGGACGTCGTCGGCCACGAGATGACGCACGGCGTGGTCGAGCACACCGCCGACCTCGTCTACGCCGGCCAGTCCGGTGCCATGAACGAGGCCATCGCCGACTACCTCGGCAACGCCATCGACGTCACCGTCAGCCGCACGCGCATGGACGATCCCGAGGCCGGTCTGATCGGCGGCGACCTGTGCCGCACGCTGACGCCGAAGGAGTGCGCCTTCCGCGACCTCAACGACGGTGCGGGCACCGGGGACTTCATCAGCATGCCGCTCGGCTCGCGCAACGACCAGGGAGGTGTGCACCTGAACTCGCACATCTTCGGCGGCGCGCTGTGGGACATCCGCGAGAGCCTCGGCGGCGAACTCGCCGACAGAATCGTCTACAAGGCCCTCACCTCCTACATCACCCCCCTCGACGGCTTCACCGAGGGCCGTGACGCGGTCATCGCCGCCGCCAAGTCGCTGCACGTCAAGGGCGACCGCCTGGCCAAGGTGAAGAAGGCCTTCGACGCCCACGGCATCGTCCCCGGCTGGGAGCAGGACCTCGGCCTCGACAGCGACGTCCTGCTCGGCCGGCTCGGCACCCTGGAGACCGGTCTCGCCAACGACATCGGCCCCGCCACGGGCGGCGGCTGGTGGGCGGTCCCCCGCTCCAGCGCCGACAGCGCGGCACCGTACTCCGTGTGGACCGGCCGCACCGACGGCAAGGGCAAGCCCCGCCAGGTCTCACCGGAGGACGGCCGCTACCACCTCAGCCCGGTGACCGACGGCAAGCGCGTGGTGTGGCTCGCCGTCGGCGACACGTACGACCTCATGTCCGCCCCCGTGACCGGCGGGCCGGCGAAGCGGCTCTACAGCACCGCCTCCGCCTCGATCGGCAGCCTGAGCATGGACGGCGACACGGTCGCCTGGTACGAGAACGACGACCAGGCCCACACCACCCTCCGCTACCTCAAGGGCTCCGACCCCGCTCCGCGCACCGTCCCGCTGAACCGTCCCGACGCCACCGCGGGCGACGCGGACGTCCGGGCCGAGTCGCCCTCGGTGAAGGACGGGCGCATCGCCTACACCGTCAGCGGCTGGTGGGGCGACGACCCCGGCCACCGGCGCGCCGTCGTCGACGTCTACGACACGCGGACGGGCAGGACCGCGCTCGGCACCCCGGACCGCGCGGTGTGGACCAGCCCGCCGGTGGCGACCTCCTCCGGCGTGTACTGGCTCGCCGACGAGGACCCCTTCGACGAGGGGCAGTCGGCCCTGCGCAGGAGCGGCCTCGACGCCACGGGCACGACGGACGTCATCCCCGCGACCTCGTCCGCGACCATCGGGGCCTGGACCCTGACCGCGTCGGACACGGCCGTCACGCTCACGGTCGACCCGATGGCCCCGACGGGCCTGCCGTACCTGGACACGAAGCTCTACCAGTACACGTCCGTGGGCGCGCCGCTGGGCCGCGTCTCGTGCGCCCCGGGCCGGCAGACGCACGCGGTGGCCGCCACCGGCGGCCGTGTGCTGTGGCTGGACACGACCACCACGTCCTTCGACCTGGTGACCCGCAACCACCCGGCGGGCGACTGCCGCTGACGGTGCGTCCGGTGGGCCGGGGGCGCACGCCGGCCCCGGCCCACCGGGAACGGGCGCCGTCAGCGCGGCATCGGCAGCTCCACCAGAGCGGCGAGTTCGGCGCGCGTCGCCGGCCGGAGCGACGACAGGACCCGGCGGGCCGCGGGCAGCCCGGCCTCGCCGGATCCGTCCAGGGTGACGGTGTGGACCAGGCCGTCGCGAGGCAGCCGCAGTTCGCGGGTGGGATGGCCGCCGCCGTGGACGATCAGCAGGCGGCCGCCCCCGTCGTCGCGGCAGTGGATCTCCTGGCCGAACGGGACGGGGCAGCCGCGCGCGTCGACGCGCCGTGTGTCGTGTCCGGCCCGTTCGACATGGAGGCCCAGGGCCGGCGAGCCGGTGCTCTCGTAGCGGGCGCCGAAACCGTCGGCGCTCGCACCCCCGACGTGCAGCGTGTAGCCGGGCGGCGGGTCGCCGACGCGCAGCAGGGCGCGGTCCACGCCGTTGGCGCTCAGCCACGCGTCGAGGGTGGGCGGGCGCGCGGCGTCCCAGGCGGCGTACGCCCCGCCCGACGCGAGGACGGCGGCCACCGCGAGAGCGGTCAGCCGGGCCCTGGCGCCGGGCAGGAGGAACGCGGCGGCGAGCGCGTGACAGGTCCCTCCGGCGGTGAACAGCACGCCCCAGTCCGCCAGGTGGTCGACCTGGTGGAGCACCACCGCCACGGCGAGCGCACCGCCGGTGCCGGACGCGTACACCCCGGCCGTCCAGGCCCACAGTCCCGCCGCCCGGCGGGTGAGCGGCACGACGGGCCGGGCGGCCCTGCCCAGGCCCGCGAGCAGGGCCGCCGCCAGGGCCGCCCCGCAGGCGAGCACGACCACCAGGACCGCCGGCCTGCCGAGGAACAGCGCGAAGAGCACCGCCTGGAACTGGACGCCGGTCAGGGCCCAGCCCACGCACCAGACCGCCGCCAGATGTGCCGCCACAGCGGTCGCTTCGCTCTTCCCGATCATGTCCTTTCACCACGCGCGGGCCGGTGTCCCGGTTCCCTCGCCCGCGGGAGGGTGCGGCGGGAACTCCTGATCGTTCAGGTGTACGGGCACGCACCGCGCCCGTCGTACCGACACCGTGAAGGAGCAGGCATGACCGCTGGGGAGGACGGCCGGACGGGGTTCCGCGGCACCGGCGAGGACGCACCGGAGGCGCCGGCCCGCCGGAGACGGCCCCGAAGGGTCCGGGCGCAGCGTCCCTGGTGGCAGGAGCTGCCGATCCTGGTCGTCGTGGCACTGGTCATGGCCCTGGGGATCAAGACCTTCTTCGTGCAGGCCTTCTCCATCCCCTCGGGTTCCATGCAGAACACCCTGCAGGTGGGCGACCGGGTCCTGGTCGACAAACTCACCCCGTGGTTCGGGGCGACCCCGCAGCGCGGCGAGGTGGTCGTCTTCCGCGATCCCGGCGGCTGGCTGGACGGTCAGCCGCAGCAGAGCGGCGGCAACGTGATCACGAAGGCTCTCGCGTTCATCGGACTGGCGCCCTCCTCCGACGAGCGGGACCTCATCAAGCGCGTGATCGCGGTCGGCGGCGACACCGTGGAGTGCGAGCGCGGCGAGCCGGTCACGGTGAACGGGAAGCCGCTGGACGAGCCGTACGTCTACCCTGGCGCCACGCCGTGCGACGACCTCCCGGTCGGAAAGGTCACGGTCCCCGAGGGCCACCTGTGGGTGATGGGCGACCATCGCGACGCCTCGTGGGACTCACGCGCCCACGTGAACGAACCCGGAGGGGGCTTCGTGCCCCTGGACGACGTGGTCGGCCGCGCCTTCGTCGTCGCCTGGCCGGTGCCACGGTGGTCCACGCTGCCGGTGCCCGCGACCTTCGACCGGTCCTGACCTGCGGCGGCCCGGCCCGCACGGCAAGGGACGCCTTGCTTGACCCCTCGCAGCACGGCACCGACAGTAGGGAGGTGCCACGATGCGGGACCACTTCCCGCGATGCGAGGACGAGAGAAGGCGATGCGCCCATGAGCGCCGATCGCGATCGCAACGGGACGGCGAACGGCTCCGTGCAGGTGGTCCAGAAGTCCGCCCAGATCCTGGACTGCTTCTCCGCGACCACCCCCCGCCTCCAGGCGTCGGAGATCGTCCGCAGGACCGGGCTGCCGTCCTCCACCGTCGCGCGCATCCTGCGCACGCTCGTCCGGGAGAACCTCCTCCAGCGCGAGGGGACCTCCTACAGCATCGGTCTGCGGGTGATCGCCTGGTCAGCCGCGGCCACCGCCGCCTCGGACCTCATCGCCACGGCCAGACCCCTGGTGACGGCCCTGCGGGACCGGTGCGGCGAGTGCTGCGGCCTGCAGGTCCGGCAGGGCGGCAGGCGCGTCACCGTGATCTGGGCGCAGTCGACGCACTCGATCGTCTACCGGGGCCACGTCGGCCAGGTCATGCCCCTGCAGCCCAGCGCGGCGGGCAAGGTCTTCATGGCCTTCGACCCGGAGGTCCTCGCCCTCGTCCTGGACGAGGGCCTGACGGCCCGTACCCCGCGGACCGTGGTGGACCCGGCGGTCCTGCGGGGGCAGCTCGAGGAGGTCAGGGAGCAGGGCTGGGCGTTCTCCGAGGAGGAGCTCGAGCCCGGCCTGAACTCACTGGCCGTCCCGGTCCGCTCCAGCGACGGCCGGGTGATCGCCGCGGTGAGCCTCGGGGGCCCCTCGCACCGCCTCACCTCCGCCCGGGCCAAGGACCTCGCGGTCCAGGCGATCGACTGCGCGTCGGCCATCGCCGAGGGGCGGATGTGGCGGGGCAACGACGGCTAGCGCACGCGGGCCGCACCCGCCGCGTCCCGGCGCCGACCCGGTTGCCTTGACGATGTCCCATGCGGGTCGCACAGTGGAAACCGCATTGCGGCAATGGCTTCCACGATGCGGCAAAGTGAGGACGGTGGAGCCATGATCCAGACGAGTCCGCGCGCCTGCCCGTGCCCGGACACAGCCGGTGCCGGCTCCGTTCACCCGCCCCTGGCACCCGGCGGCGACGGATGCCCCGTCATGGACCGGCGATTGCCGGTGTTATCGCCCGCCCCCTACGGCCC
>NZ_JARAVK010000399.1:0-5445 GCF_033792765.1 Streptomyces sp. PA03-6a
GTGAACAACCCACGGGAGTCCGTGAAAACCCTTGGGAAACCGGGTCCGGGAGTCGCTTGACACGAAAATCGAACATCCATTCTCATGGATGTCCCGGACCCGGTTTCCCAAGGGTTTTCACGGACTCCCGTGGGTTGTCCACAGGCCGGGGGCGGCGTCGGGACGCGTTGTCAGTGGCAGGCAGTAGCGTCATGGACGTGAAGCGAACGACTCAGACACCCAGGGTGGAACCCATGGCAGGAACCGACCGCGAGAAGGCGCTCGACGCCGCGCTCGCACAGATTGAACGGCAGTTCGGCAAGGGCGCCGTCATGCGTCTCGGCGACCGGCCGAACGAGCCCATCGAGGTCATCTCGACGGGATCCACCGCCCTGGACGTCGCCCTCGGCGTCGGCGGTCTCCCGCGCGGCCGCGTGGTGGAGGTCTACGGCCCGGAGTCCTCCGGCAAGACGACCCTGACCCTGCACGCGGTGGCCAACGCCCAGCGGGCCGGCGGCAAGGTCGCCTTCGTGGACGCCGAGCACGCCCTCGACCCCGACTACGCCAAGCGCCTCGGTGTGGACGTGGACTCCCTGCTGCTGTCCCAGCCGGACAACGGTGAGCAGGCCCTCGAGATCACCGACATGCTGATCCGTTCCGGTGCGCTGGACCTCATCGTGATCGACTCCGTGGCGGCCCTCGTGCCGCGGGCCGAGATCGAGGGCGAGATGGGCGACTCGCACGTGGGTCTGCAGGCCCGTCTGATGAGCCAGGCGCTGCGCAAGATCACCGGTGCGCTCAGCCAGTCCAAGACCACCGCGATCTTCATCAACCAGCTCCGCGAGAAGGTCGGCGTGATGTTCGGCTCGCCGGAGACCACCACCGGTGGCCGCGCGCTGAAGTTCTACGCCTCCGTGCGGCTGGACATCCGCCGCATCGAGACCCTCAAGGACGGCACCGACGCGGTCGGCAACCGCACCCGCGTCAAGGTCGTCAAGAACAAGGTCGCGCCGCCCTTCAAGCAGGCCGAGTTCGACATCCTCTACGGCCAGGGCATCAGCCGCGAGGGCGGCCTGATCGACATGGGCGTGGACCACGGCTTCATCCGCAAGTCCGGTGCCTGGTACACCTACGAGGGCGACCAGCTCGGCCAGGGCAAGGAGAACGCGCGCAACTTCCTGCGCGACAACCCCGACCTCGCCGACGAGATCGAGAAGAAGATCAAGGAGAAGCTCGGCATCGGCGTCCGGCCCGAGGCTTCGGGCGAGCAGCCCGGTGAGGACGCGGCCGCTCCCGCCGCGGTGGCCGACCCGGCCAAGGCGGACGCCGGCGCGACGGTCCCGGCGCCCAAGGCCGTCAAGGCGACCAAGGCCACGGCCGCCAAGGCCTGACGGTGGCATCCGGGCACAAAGATCGTGGCGGCTCTTCCTCTCCCTCCTCGCCCGCCGTGGGGCAGGAGGGGCCCAGGGCGGAGCAAGAGCGCCCGCTCGACCCCGTGGAGCAGGCGCGGGCGCTCTGCCTGCGCCTGCTCACCGGGACGCCGCGTACCCGCAAGCAGCTCGCCGACGCCATGCGCCGCCGCGAGATCCCGGAGGACGCGGCGGAGCACGTGCTGGAGCGGTTCGAGGACGTCGGGCTCATCGACGACCAGGCGTTCGCCAACGCCTGGGTGGAGTCCCGGCACCACGGCCGGGGCCTCGCCCGGCGTGCCCTGGCCCAGGAGCTGCGCACCCGGGGGGTGGACGCCGAGGCGATCGGCCAGGCCGTGGGGCGGCTCGACGCGGGGCAGGAGGAGGAGACCGCCCGCGCCCTCGTCGACCGCAAGCTCCGGGCCACCCGCGGCCTGGAGAAGGAGAAGCGGATCCGCCGGCTCGCCGGGATGCTCGCCCGCAAGGGGTACGCGGAAGGGCTCGCCCTGAGGGTGGTCCGCCGTGCTCTGGAGGAGGAGGGTGAGGACCCGGAGTCGCTGGAGCACTACCTGCCCGACTGAACCTCCGTTGAGGTTCCTTGACCGTGCCTCTGAGTCGACTTAGCCTCACAACCGGTGAGGGATCGCGTCCTCAGAGATACGGGAGTTGGTGCCATGGGCATCGCGCTGGGGACCGAATCCGTGTTCACGGCCGTGGCCGTGGCCGTCACCGTGGTCGTCGCGGTCACCGCGGGGGTGCTGCTCCGACGGCTCCGCGCGGAACGCGAACAGCTCAGGGCGGCGGCCGAGCGTGAGGCCCGGGAGATCCGGGCCACCGCCAAGGAGGAAGTCCGCGAGATCCGGGCCGACTTGGAGCGGCGTGAGCAGCGGCTCGCCGACCGGGAGGCCCGCATCGACGCCGAGTCGGAGCAACTGCACCGGCGTCGCCGTGAACTGGCCGAGGAACGCGAGGAACTGGAGCGCCGCCGCGCCGAGCTCAACCGGCTGGAGGAGGAGCGGCGCGACGTCCTGGAGCGCGTCGCCGCCTACACCGCGGCCGAGGCCCGCGCCGACCTCGTGCGCTCCGCCGAGCAACAGGCCAAGCGTGAGGCGGCGGTGATCGCCCGCGACATCGAGCGTGCGGCCCGCGAACGCGGCGAGGAACGCGCCCGGCGGATCGTGGCCGGGGCCATCCAGCGCGTGGCCACCGAGCAGACCACCGAGTCCGTGGTCTCGGTGCTCCAACTGCCGGGGGACGAGATGAAGGGCCGGATCATCGGCCGCGAGGGCCGCAACATCCGTGCCTTCGAGGCCGTCACCGGGGTCAACCTCATCATCGACGACACCCCCGAGGCGGTGCTGCTGTCCTGCTTCGACCCGGTGCGCCGCGAGGTCGCCCGGCTCACCCTCGACGCGCTCGTCACCGACGGCCGCATCCACCCGCACCGCATCGAGGAGGTCTACGAGCGCAAGCAGGCCGAGGTCGAGCAGCTCTGCGTGCGCCACGGCGAGGACGCGCTCACCGAGATCGGCATCACCGACATGCACCCCGAACTGGTCACGCTGCTCGGACGGCTGCGCTACCGCACCTCCTACGGCCAGAACGTGCTCGGCCACCTCCTGGAGTCCGCGCACATCGCGGGCATGATGGCCGCGGAACTCGGCATCGACCCGGCCGTGACGAAGCGCGGCACGCTGCTGCACGACATCGGCAAGGCGCTCACCCACGAGGTCGAGGGCAGCCACGCCCTCATCGGCGCGGACCTGGCGCGGCGGCACGGCGAGTCCGAGGACGTCGTCCACTCCATCGAGGCCCACCACAACGAGGTCGACCCCCGCACCGTCGAGGCCGTCCTCACCCAGGCCGCCGACGGCATCTCCGGGGGCCGCCCCGGCGCGCGGCGCGAGTCCCTGGAGAGCTACGTCCGCCGGCTCAAGCGACTGGAGCAGATCGCCGCCGCGCACACGGGCGTCGCCAAGGTCTTCGCCATGCAGGCCGGACGCGAGGTCCGGGTCATGGTGCGCCCGGAGGACGTGGACGACATCCAGGCGCAGGTCATCGCCCGAGACGTGGCCAAGCAGATCGAGGAGGAGCTCACCTACCCCGGTCAGATCCGCATCACCGTCGTCCGTGAGTCCCGCGCCACGGAGTTCGCCCGCTGAGCGGCCCGGCCCGGACCGGACCGGACCGGCCCGGACGAACGGCCCGGCCCGGGCCCGCGCCCCGCCCCGTCAGTGGGGGACGCGGTCCTGGACGGGGCTCGGGGGGCCGCCGCGGGCGAGGTCGGCGTAGGCGTACAGCTCGGTCGGGCGGCAGCCGGTCATCACCGTCACCAGGTGGCCGTCCGGGCGGATCAGCAGCACGCTGTGCGCCGTCGACCCCGGGTACGCCTCCGTGACGAGCAGCTCCGCCCGGGTGGGCAGGGCCGCCACCGCCTTGGCCAGCCGGGGCATCAGGCCCGCGGTGAGCCAGTGCCGGCTCTCCCACACACCGGTGCCCGGCGCGACGAGGACGACCAGCAGGTCACGCCCGAGGCGCTCGTACAGGCGCGCCCCGGAGCCGTCGAGCGCCGTGACCGGGACGTCGACGACCGCACCGCCCGGGGGAGTGGCACAGGAGCCCAGGAGCGGCGACGGCGCGGCCGCCGAGGAGGCCGAGGCTGCGGCGCCCGCCCCGCGGGGAGCGGGCAGCGCGAGCGGTGAGCGGGCGTAGACCGGCGGTGCGCCGAGCGGGCCCCGGCCGAGGTGGCCGTCGGTGAGCAGTTCGGCGTACCGCCGGGCGGAGCCGGAGAGCACGGAGCGTCGCACCGTGTGCCAGACACCGCTGGCCCGCAGCAGCGGCAGCACCTGGTCGGTGGCCCGCAGCCGGGCGCCCACCGCGTCGCGCCGTTCGGCCTGGTAGCTGTCGAGCAGGGTGTCCGAGGCGCCGTGGTGCCAGGCCAGGGCGAGCTTCCAGGCGAGGTTGTCGGCGTCGCGCAGGCCCTCCTCCAGGCCCTGCGCGCCCAGGGCGCCCATGAGGTGCGCCGCGTCCCCGGCCAGGAAGACGCGTCCGGCGCGCCAGCGCCGGGCCAGCCGCTGGTGCACCGGGTACTCGGCGGAGCCCAGCAGCTCGTACGACGGAACGCTTCCGCACCAGGCCGAGAGGGTGCCGCGGATCCGCGAGACGAGCTCGTCGGAGGTGAGCGGCTCACCGCGCGCGGGCAGCAGCCAGTCCAGCCGCCACACCCCGTCCGGCAGCGGACGGGCCGTCACCTCCGGTCCCGCGCCGGGCCCCGGCGGCTCGCGGTGCAGCAGCGCCACGCCCTCGTCGGGCAGCGCGACCCGCAGTGCGGCGACGGCGTGCCGGTCGACGGCCGTGCGGCCGGGGAAGCGCACGCCCAGGAGCTTGCGCACGGTGGACCGCGGACCGTCGGAGCCGATCAGGTAACTCCCTCGCCACCAGGTGGCGTTGGCACCCTTGGTGCGGACGCTGACACCGCGGTCGTCCTGCTCGACGGAGTCGACGCGCGCCCCCGGGACGATCCGCACCAGCGCCTGCTCGGCGAGGGCCCCGCGCAACCCGTGCTCCAGGCGCTCCTGCCCGATGTGCAGCGGGGAGGGCCCCTGCCCGCCGGACGCGCGGTCGCCGAACTCCACCCGGACGGTCTCCTGCCGTCGGCGCAGCGTCCGCCACGCCTCCCAGGTGGCGCCGGACTCGTAGAGCCGGCGGTGGCCGAGCCGCACCAGCAGCCCGGCGGTCTCGGGACTGAGGACGGCCGTGCGTTCCGCGGGGAGCGAGGGCGCGTGGTCGTGCTCGTCCAGCACGATGCTCGGCACGTCGTGCCGGGCCAGGCAGAGCGCGAGGGCGAGCCCGACCGGACCCGCCCCCGCGATGATCACCGGGTCCACTGCGTGGTCCCCGGAAGCTGTGCAGTCACATTGCGTATGCAACCTACTGCGCGTGCGTGCGTCAAGTGACCACACCTGCCGCGCGGTGGTGCGCCTGGCGCACCGTCACTCCGCGGCGGCCTCCACCGCCTTGATGTCGCCCGCCTTCGGCGGCGCGCCCTTGCGGCTGC
>NZ_JARAVK010000039.1:0-49115 GCF_033792765.1 Streptomyces sp. PA03-6a
CGTCCCCTCCGCCGCCCTCGCGTCCTCGCCGCGGGCGAGGTCGCGAGGGCGGCGGAGGGGACGGCCGGGGCGGTGGCCGGGGCGGCGACGGGCCCGGCCGGGGCGGCGACGGGCCCGGCCGGGGCGGCGACGGGCGGACCCGGCGCGCCGGGGCAGTTCCGCGGCATGTGGCTGGCGACGGTCGCCAACCGCGACTGGCCCTCGGCCCGCGGGCTGTCGGCCCGTCAGCAGCACGACGAACTCCTCGGCTACCTGGACCTCGCCGTCGAGCGGCGCCTCAACGCGGTCGTCATGCAGGTCCGGCCGACCGCCGACGCGCTGTGGCCGTCCCCGTACGAGCCCTGGTCGGAGTTCCTGACCGGTGTCCAGGGGCGGGATCCCGGCTGGGACCCGCTCGGCACGGCCGTGGCGGAGGCGCACGCACGCGGGCTGGAACTGCACGCCTGGTTCAACCCGTTCCGCGTCGCCACCCACGACGACCCGGAACGGCTCTCCCCGGACCACCCGGCCCGGGTCAACCCCGACTGGCTCGTCGCCTACGGCGGGAAGCTCTATTACAACCCGGGGATCCCCCAGGTGCGGCGCTTCGTGCAGGACGCCATGCTCGACGCCGTCCGCCGCTACCCCGTCGACGGGGTGCACTGGGACGACTACTTCTACCCCTATCCGGTCGCCGGCCGGCACTTCGCCGACGACGACGCCTTCACCCGCTACGGGGAGGGCTTCGACGACCTCGCGTCCTGGCGGCGTGGCAACATCGACCTGCTCGTCAGCGAGACCGCCGCCCGCATCCGGGCGCTCCGCCCCGCCGCCCGCTTCGGCGTCAGCCCCTTCGCCGTCTGGCGCAACCGCCGCACGGACCCGCGCGGCTCCGACACCCGCGGCGGGGTCCAGACGTACGACGACCTCTACGCCGACACGCGCGGCTGGGTCCGCAAGGGCTGGATCGACTACATCGTCCCGCAGGTGTACTGGCACATCGGCTTCGACGTCGCCGACTACGCCACGCTCGTGCCCTGGTGGGCCCAGGTCGTCGACGGCACCCGCGTCCAGCTCTACATCGGTGAGGCCCTGTACCGCGCGGGCGCCGCGGGCGAGGCCAAGCCCTGGCAGGACCCGGCCGAACTCTCCCGCCACCTCGAACTGGACCGGAAGCATCCCCAGGTGCTCGGCAACGTCTTCTTCTCCGCCAAGGAGGTCGCCGCCGACCCCATCGGGGCGATGTCCCGGGTCGTCGCCGACCACTACACGACGCGGGTCCGCACGCCCCGCCCCTGACCGGGGGCGCCATCGAGCGGGACCGCGGCCGCGTGGTGCGACGGCCGCGGTCCGGCACGATCCGGTGCGGAACGGTTCAGCGGGTCGGGGTCGCGCCCCGCCCGTGCTCCACCGTCGAGTCCGGTCCGGGGGACAGGATGCACTCGTGCCCGTCGTCGTACCGGACCCGGTACGGCGGCTCGCCCTCCTGCCCCATGACCTCGACGATCTCGGCCACCTTGTCGTGCTGGCCGACTACCCGCCCGTGCTGCCTGACCCGGTCACCCTTGTTCGCGTGCATCGGTAGACCTCCTGAGAACTCGGCGGTCCGCAGCCTTGCCCCTCCAGTCTAGGTTCGGGCGTCCGCTCCGCACCCTCTGGAACCCGGCCCGGGGCTCAGTCCGGCCGCAGGCCGAGTTCCGCCAGCATGCGCGGGTCGGGGGTGCGCCGGTAACCCGCCCACAGCGGGCCGCCACAGGCGTGCAGCACCGCGTCGACCGCCGCGGCGAAGGGCTCGCGCGGGCCGCCGCGGACGAGATCCCGGTAACCGCCGAGCAGGAGCCCCGCGAGCTCGGGCTCGGCCTCGCGCAGCCTGCGGGGCAGCCACTTGCCGCCACCGCGCCAGTGGCCGCGCGTGGCGAGCAGCAGCTCGGCGGAGCGGTCCAGCAGGGCGGCGGCCACGGCGAGGAGCTCCTCCTCGTCCCGGGCGCCGAGGAGGTCGTCGCGCAGGTCGGTGACGGCGTAGCGCCGGTGGTCGCGCTCGGCGTCCGGGACGGCGGGCGGGCCGGCGGCCAGGATGCGCTCCGCTGTGTCGCGCAGCCGGGCGGCGGTGCCGTCGCGGTCGAGCAGGACGACGCCCCGCGCGCACATGAACGCCATCGTGCCGCTGCCGCGGTCGCGGTCCCACCCCATGAAGGCACGCGCCGACTCGGAGGTGTGCACGAAGAGCTCGACCGGCCAGGAGCCCCAGGTGAACGATTCCGCGTGGCACCCGGCGGGCGGATCGAGGACGACGACCACGTCCAGGTCGGACGTCGCCGTCCCCTCACCGCGGGCCGTGGACCCGCCCAGGAAGCCGCCGAGGGCGTCGGGGAAGCGTTCTGCGAGCAGGGCGCGGGCCGCGCCGACCGGATCGTCCATGGCCGGACCCTACGCCCCGCTCGGCACGGGGTTCAGAACGGGTAGTGCGCCTGCTGCGTGGCCAGGGTGACCCAGCGGGTGTTGGAGAACGCCTCCAGGCCCCAGCGGCCGCCGAAGCGGCCGTAGCCGGAGGCCTTGAAGCCGCCGAACGGCGCCTGGTCGCCCGCCGGCTGCGCACCGGCATCGTGCACGTCAACGACCAGTCCGTGGCGGACGAACCGCGAGCCCGTGCGTGCCGTTCTCGGTGATGACGCCCGCGGTCAGACCGTGGTCGGTGTCGTTGGCCAGGGCCACGGCCTCGTCGTCGTCGGCGAAGGAGACCACGGTGACGACGGGGCCGAAGGCCTCCCCGTAGTAGACCTCCGCGTCCTTGGGCACGTCCCGCAGCACGGTGGCCGGGTGCACCGCGCCGTCCGGCTCACCGCCGCCGGTCAGCACGGTGGCGCCCTTGGCGACCGCGTCCCGCACCAGCTCCGCGACGCGCCGCGCGGAGGCGGAGCTCACCAGCGGGCCGATCACGGTGTGCGGGTGCGAGGGGTCGCCCGAGGGCAGCGTGCCGACCTTGGCGGCGAACTTGGCCGTGAACTCCTCGGCGAGGCTCTCGTGGACGAGGATCCGGTCGCCGGACATGCAGATCTGCCCGGAGTTGAGGAAGACGCCGAAGACGGCGGCGTCGACGGCGTAGTCCACGTCGGCGTCGTCCAGCACGACGATCGCGTTCTTGCCGCCGAGCTCCAGCACGGCGGGCTTGAGGTGGCGCGCGGCATGGGTGCCGATGATCCGCCCGACCTCGGTCGACCCGGTGAAGTTGACGATGCGGACCCTCGGGTCGGCGATGAGGGCCTCGGCGACCTCCGCCGCGTCCTCACGGGCGTTGGTCACCACGTTCAGCACCCCGTCGGGCAGCCCGGCCTCGCGCAGCACGTCCGCGACGAACAGGCCGCAGGCCACCGGGGCGTCCTCGCTCGGCTTCACCACCACCGTGTTGCCCGCCGCCAGCGGCGCGGCGACCGCGCGGACACCCAGGATGAGCGGGGCGTTCCACGGCGCGAAGGCGCCCACGACGCCGACCGGCTCGCGCACCGCCATGCCGAGGACGCCCTCCTCCTGCGCGCTCAGCACCTCACCGCGCGGCGCGGTGACGGCGGCGGCCACCTCGCGCAGGATGTTGGCGGCCAGCCCGACGTTGAAGTACGCCCAGGGGCGCGTGCCGCCGGCCTCGTGCGCCATGATCTCGGCGGCCTGCTCGGTGCGGGCCTCCAGCAGGTCGGCCGCTGTCAGGAAGATCTTGCGCCGTGCGAACGGGCTGAGCGCCGCCCACTCCGGGAACGCGGCCTCGGCCGCGTCCACCGCCCGGGTGATGTCCTCGGCATCCCCGGCGGCCACGGTCGCGTACACCTCCCCGGTGAAGGGGCTCACGTCCTCGGCCGTGCGTCCGGAGACGGCCGGGACGTCCTTGCCGCCGATCAGCAGTTCGCGGGTGATGGTCATGGCAGCCCCTGTCTGGCACGCGAACGCCTTCGTTCGCACAGTGAACTATCGTTCATTGAACGTTTGAGCACTGAGTCTGCGACGCACCCACCGCGCTGTCAACGGACCGGAACGTGCTTTGTGAGGGTGGCCGGAGCCCGCCCGCGCCGGGGTCCGGCCTTCGCTCCGCGAGGCCGCGGTGGCCTGCGCCCGGCCCGCCGGAAGGCCGGGACGGCGCTCGGGCCGCGGCTCCGGAAGGTGGGTCCCCGGCGCTTCGTGAACCCGACGCGGGGGGAGACGGCGCCTGCGAGGGCGCCGGTCGGCCGCCTGGCGGACGGCGCCGGTACCCCCAACGGTGCCCAAGCCGTCGGTGGGTCCGGGTGGCGTGCCGGAACGACGCCGCCCCGCGCGGTGGGCGCGGGGCGGCGTACGGCGGCGAGAGGGGGCGTCAGGCGTCGGCGCCGTCGGCGCGCTCCGCGTCGCGCTCCTTGAGGCGGGCGGCCTCCTTGCGGACCTCGGCCTGGGTGGCGCGCTCCTTCTGCAGCCACTCGGGCTCTTCCTGCTTCAGGGCCTCGATCTGCTCCGTGGTGAGCGCCTCGGTGACCCCGCCGCGGGCGAGGCCGGAGTTGGAGATGCCCAGCTTCGCCGCCACCACCGGGCGCGGGTGCGGGCCGTTGCGGCGCAGCTCCCGGAGCCACTCGGGCGGGTCGGCCTGCAGCGCGTTCAGCTCGTCGCGCGACACGACGCCCTCCCGGAACTCGGCGGGGGTGGCCTCGAGGTACACACCCAGCTTCTTCGCCGCCGTGGCGGGCTTCATGGTCTGGGCGGATTGGTGCGACGTCATGCCCCAAGGATATCGATCGCGGGAGCGGTCCCCGACCGGCGCCGGGGTAGCCTGGCCGGATGACCGGCTCGGAAGCTCCCCCCTCGTTCCGCCTCGCCTACGTCCCGGGCGTGACCCCCGCCAAATGGGTGCGGATCTGGCAGGAGCGGCTGCCGGACGTCCCGCTCGAGCTCGTCATGGTCACGGCCGCCGAGGTCCCCGGGATGCTCCGCGGCCTCGACGCGGACGCGGGCTTCGTACGGCTGCCGATCGACCGGACGGACCTCAGCGCCATCCCCCTCTACACGGAGACGACGGTCGTCGTCGTCCCCAAGGACCACCTCGTGGCGGCCGCCGAGGAGGTGTCGCTGGCGGACCTGGCCGACGACGTGGTGTTCCACCCCCTCGACGACACCCTGGAGTGGGAGCAACTCCCCGGGCGGCCCGCGATCGAGCGCCCGGCCACGACCGCGGACGCGGTCGAGCTCGTCGCGGCGGGCGTGGGGGTGCTCGTCGTGCCGCAGTCGCTGGCGCGTCTGCACCACCGCCGCGACCTCACCTACCGCACGGTCGTCGACGCCCCGCAGTCGCGGGTCGCCCTGTCGTGGCGCGAGGACACCACGACCGACCGGGTCGAGGACTTCATCGGCATCGTGCGCGGCCGCACCGTCAACAGCACCCGCGGTCGTACCCAGGCCCAGGCCCAGCCGCAGCCGAAGAAGCAGCGCCCCGAGGAGGGGGCGGCGCGGCGCAAGCCCGCGGCGGGCAGGTCGTCCGGCCGTACGTCCGCCAAGACCCCCCGCCCCGCGAAGCGCGGCAAGCCCCGCCGCCGGTCGTAGACGCGGTGAGGGCGGGCACGGACGATACGGCCCGGATCCCGCCGGAGCGGGGAGGCGCCGGGCCGGGCTCCGTCGCCCCGGCGGGCTGACCTGCGGAAAGTTCGCCCAGTGTCCGGAACCCTGAATGATCGTCTCGGTCGGCGTGTCAGGCCGGGGCCGCCAGCCTTCGCTCCGCAGATGGTGTTCTCTCCTTCGGGTCGGGGTTCTGTCGCACGCTTCACGGTTCCGGGCTCGTGGACGCCGCGCGCCCTGGTGCCGGGCGCGACGGTGGACCGCGCCGGCGAAGCCCAGCAGGGCGGTCTCACCCTGGTCCGCTGCCGTATGACAACGGCGAAGGGCCGCATCTCGCCCCCGGACCACCGAGTGGGAGTACGGCCCTTCGGGACGTAGGTCTGGCCGGCGTAGTGCCTACTGGCCGAAGACGACGTCGGACGGGCCGTTGTAGGCGTTCATGTGAGTGATCAGCCCGGACTCGTCGAACTCCATGACGTCTACCGACCGGACCTCGACGGGTGCGCCGTCGACGACGGCCCTGACGGTGAAGGCCATTGCCGCCGCGGAGCCGTGCGACGTACGGATCGGGGTGTCCAAGGTGAACGTCGACCCTGCAGGCACCTGGTCGAACATCTTGGGCAGGCGCTCGGCGGCATCGGCGACGCCGGTGCCGACAGGGTCCTCCAGCGTGGCGCCGTCCGCGAACAAGGCGACGGCGCCGGCGACGTCGTGGTTGTTGAGCGCGTCCAGATACCTCTGCAGGGCTGCGCGCATGTGCTCTTCGGTGGGCATGGTGCCTCTCCCTGGAACTCGTGTGGTCAAGTGCGAGTGAGCCTCGCCTTCAGCATCCTAACCGAGATTCAAACCTTGTTTGCAGGTTAGAGCTGCAATGGCTAGGCTGACACTCAGTATCAAGTAGGGTTGCCGGTGTCGCTCAGGGGTTTCCAGGTCAGGCCACGTCGCGGACGCGGCGAGGAATCCGGGCGGCAGCACCTGGCACGAAGACGCCGGGTCGTCGCCAGTGCGACGGACCGCCCAGGCAGTGGCATCGGCAGCAGAGCCGCGTCGTGCACGTCCTCAACCTCCGGCACGTTGCCGGGATCACAACAGGAGAACCAACCATGCTCGAAGGATTCGAACACGGCTACGCCGAGGTCAACGGAACCCGTCTTCACTACGTCATCGGCGGTGAAGGCGAACCCCTCGTCCTCATGGAGGGATGGCCCCGCACGACACACGCTCTTCGCGGGGTCATGGCCCCGCTGGCCCAGCACTTCCGTGTCATCGCCGTGGACATCCGGGGCATGGGCGAATCGGACAAGCCTGCCGACGGCTACGACAAGAAGAACATGGCCAAGGACGTCCACGAACTGGTCCGCAGCCTGGGATATGAGCAGGTCAACATAGCCGGCGGAGACATGGGCTCCACGGTCGCCTACAGCTTCGCTGCCAACCACCCCGAGGCCACCAAGAAGCTGGCCGTCTGGGAAGGTGCCACCTTCACTCCTGCCCACCTCGGGATCCCCGCATTCCCCCAGCCGGGCGGATGGAACCCCTGGTGGTACTCGCTGAGCCACATCGACGAACTGCCCGCGAAGCTCCTCGCCGGACGATTCCGGCACGTGATCGACTGGGCCATCGACCACTTCGCGGTCCACCCCGAGAAGATCAGCGAGGAAGACCGGGCCGTCTACGCGGCGGCCTACGACGACCCCGACGCGATCAGGGCGGCTTTCGCCTGGTACGGCGCGATCCACCAGGACCTGGCCGACAACGAGACCTACTCCAAGCTCACCATGCCTGTCCTGGCACTCGGCGGCCCGCTCGTCATCGGCGCCATCGAGGGAGCGGTGAAGGAACTCGCCATCGACACCCGCTTCGTCACCGTCCAGGACACCGGCCATTACATGGCAGAGGAGCAGCCCGAAACCCTTGCCGCCGAACTCCACAAATTCTTCGCCTGACAGCCGTTCCTACCCTGCGCGGCAGGACGGACCGGGCCGGGGTTCGCAGACCGGGGACCGTCGCTCCGGAGGATCCGCGGCACCCCTGACCACAGGCCAATGAGCCGGGGGCCGCGACACGGTCCCCTCTCCCGGACATCCGTGCGCACCCGCCCCTTCCGGCTCCAGCAGTTTCCTTCCGCAACGAAGTCCCGAAGTGGGTACTCCCATGTCACATGCAGTTACCAAGGCTCCCCGAGCCGCCGCGCCGAGCGGCAGTGACGCCGACCGCTGGAAGGCGCTGATCTTCATCGCGCTCGCCCAGCTGATGGTCATCCTCGACGCCACGATCGTGAACATCGCGCTGCCCTCAGCCCAGGGCGACCTGGGGATATCGGACGGCAACCGGCAGTGGGTCATCACGGCCTACGCTCTTGCCTTCGGCGGCCTGCTCCTCTTCGGCGGCCGTATCGCCGACCTGTGGGGCCGCAAGCGCGCCTTCGTGTTCGGCCTGATCGGCTTCGCCCTCGCCTCCGTGCTCGGCGGGGCGGCTACCTCGGGCCCGATGATGTTCGGCGCTCGTGCTCTGCAGGGCGTCTTCGGTGCCCTGCTGGCCCCCGCCGCGCTCTCCCTGCTCTCGGTGATGTTCACCGACGCCAAGGAGCGCGCCAAGGCGTTCGGCATCTTCGGCGCCATCTCCGGTGGTGGCAGCGCGGTCGGCCTGCTCCTCGGCGGTTTCCTCACGGAGTACCTGGACTGGCGCTGGACGTTCTTCGTCAACGTCCCCTTCGCCGTCGTCGCCTGCGCAGGTGCCTACTTCGTCATCCGTGAGCCCGAGGGCGGCAGCAACCGCTCCCCTCTGGACATGCCCGGAGTCGTCCTTTCTGCCCTTGGCCTGGTCTCCCTCGTCTACGGTTTCACCCGCGCCGAGTCCGCCGGCTGGGGCGACGCCGTCACCATCTCGATGTTCGTGGCGGCCCTGGTGTCGCTGAGCGCTTTCACGCTGATCGAGTCCAAGGTCAGGGCGCCACTGCTGCCACTGCGCGTGGTCACTGACCGCAACCGGGGTGCCGTCTACATCTCGCTCGGCCTCGCTGTCATCGGCCTGTTCGGCCTGTCCCTCTTCCTGACCTACTACCTGCAGGTCGTGAAGGGCTACACCCCGATCAAGACTGGTTTCGCGTTCATCCCCATGGTGGCCGGCATGATCACGGGTTCGACCCAAATCGGCGCCCGCCTGATGACCCGCGTCCGGCCCCGTCTGCTCATGGGCCCCGGCTTCCTGGTCGCCGGCATCGGCATGCTGCTGCTCACCCGGTTGGAGACCGGATCGACGTATGCCGCTCTGCTGCTGCCTGCGACAGTCTTGCTCGGCCTCGGCATCGGTACGGCGTTCATGCCCGCCATGTCCCTCGCCACACAGGGCATCCAGCCTCAAGACGCCGGCGTCGCCTCCGCCATGGTCAACACCTCGCAGCAGGTCGGCGGCGCGATCGGCACAGCCCTGCTGAACACGATCGCCGCCTCCGCAACGACATCGTTCGTCAAGGACCACGCTGCCAGCGCAACCTCAAAACCGCAGGCGCAACTGGTCCAGCTCCAGGGCATGGTGCACGGCTACACCTCGGCGATCTGGTTTGCCGTCGGCATCCTGGCGCTCGCCTCACTGATCGCCTTCGCTTTCGTCAATGCCAACCGTCCGGGCTCCGCCTCGGCTTCTTCCGGTGACGGCGAGGACGCGCAGGATCAGCTCGTGGTGCCGGTCGTCGCGCACTGACCACCGGCCACTGGCTCAGCGGACGGCCGCCGCGTAGTCGCACTCGGGCAGGCGCTGTGATGGGCGAGCGCCGTGGAGGGCAGCCCGAAAGGGAATCCTGAGTTCGCGCAGGAAACGCTTTTGGCCATGCTGCCGGAACAGCGCATCTGGAGAGACGATCACCGTGATGACGATCGGCGAACTTGCCGAAAAAGCAGGAGTTACGCCACGCATGCTCCGCTATTACGAACAGCAAGGGCTGCTCACTCCGGGGCGTGGAAGCAACAGCTACCGGCTGTACGAGGATACGGCCGTGGAGCTGGTAGTGCAGATACGCGAGCTCATTGAGTCAGGACTTCCGTCGCGTCTTCTGCGCACCGTGCTGCCCTGGCTCGGACACCAGGATTGCAATGCTCAGGTCACCTGCGATGCCCTGAGCCACGAAGAGTTTGCCGCGCTGCGGGAGCACATCCGCAGCATAGACCGCCGCATCGAGGTGCTGTCACGCAACCGCACCGCCATCAGGGATTATCTCCGCCTCATGAGCGCGGACACGCGTGGTGACGGACGTCACAGCGGTCAAACTTGACCTTGACACTAGCGTCAATCTTTAGCCTCCAATGAGTACGCGCAAGCCATTTGAATTGCATAAGGAGATATCGTCATGCCCAAGGCATTGACAGGACGGACCGCGCTCGTGACCGGAGGGTCGCGCGGTATCGGTGCCGAGATCGCCCGTGGCCTGGCGCGCGAGGGGGCAAGTGTTGCCATCACTTACCGAAAGTCGCGCGAGCAGGCCGAAGGCGTCGTCGCCGAACTGGTTGCCCTGGGGGTGAAGGCATTCGCTCTGCAGGCGGACCAGTCCGCTCCCCAGGAAGCAGCGGCCGCCGTCCACCAGGCCGCCGAGCAGTTCGGCGGACGAATTGACGTCCTGGTGAACTCCGCCGGAATCGCCGTCACCGGCGGAGTCGGTCAGTTGGACGACCTCGAAGGAATCCAGCAGATGATGGCCACCAATATCATGGGAACCATCGCCACGACGCATACCGCGGCTCGCTATCTGTCCGACGGCGGGCGGGTCATCTTGCTGGGAAGCATCGTCGCCCACCGGATCGTCGTTCCTGGCGCTGCGGAGTACGCGGCCAGCAAGGCCGCGATCGACATGCTGGGACGCGGGTGGGCGCGTGACTTCGGCCCGCGTGGCATCACCGTCAACGTCATTCAGCCCGGAGCGACCGACACCGACATGAATCCTGCGGACGGCCCGTTCGCCGCAGCCCAGGTGGCAATGACGCCCCTCGGCCGCTTCGGTACGACCGACGACATCGCCAAGGCGGTCGTCTTCCTCGCGAGCGGGAACGCCGCGTTCATCACGGGCGCGCGATTGACCGTCGACGGCGGAGCCAGCATCTAGCCCGGGAGCAGCAAGCCCAGCGTGCGGGGCTCCGGTGCCCCAAGGACGGCCCATGGCACCGGAGTCCCGCCGTAGCCGAGTCTGTCCATACATCCGTCCTCGGCCTGCTCCAGGCCCAGCGCGACGACTTCGGCGCCCACACCTACCGCCACAACATCCCGACGTCCCACAAGGGCCACTCCGCGAGTGGCCTCCCGGACCGGGGCCGCATGAGCGGAGACGGCCCCGATCGCGCTCATCCCGTGGGGACGAGGATGCGGCGCGACCCCGGGTCCGGCGGCCGGAAGACCCCGCGCCGCCGGACCCGAGGACATCGGTGAAGCCAGGCCGGCGACTGCACTCCGCGGCCGACCGGCCACGCCCGGCCTGGTCACCGGCAAGCGCAACACCACCTACTCGCACTGCAGCGAGCTGAGCGCGTCCGACATGCGACGGCCCGCACGCTCTCGTACTCCGTCAACAGCACGCTCACTTGCAGGAAGGCATACGTCGTGGGACACACGGAGCGCACCGCGCATCAGTGCGCGGCTGTCAGCTCGGGCCTGATGCGCAGCTTCGAGCTACTCGGAAAACGATGGAACGGGCTGATCATGGCGGCACTCATGCAGCACCCTGCACACTTCGCTGCGTTGCGCCGTTCGATCCCCGGCATCAGCGAGCGCATGCTCTCCGACCGGCTCACCGAGCTCGGAGAGGCGGGCTTGCTCGTCCGCGAGGTCGACCCTGGTCCCCCGCTACACGTGAGCTACCGACTTACCCAGGCCGGCGAAGCACTCCGTCCGGCCCTTCGGGAACTGCGCTCCTGGGCGAAGGAGTATCTGTTCGACGATGAGGACGCCGCCCGAGCCGACGGCGAACTGGCCCTTTGCCGCTGACCGGCGCGACGACAGGACGCCGCTCTCGCAGCGATACGCCACGTCGTCCCGGTCCTCCGGCGCCGTGGAAGCGCCCGCACCCGCGCCAAGGGCCAAGGCCGTCGGGCGAGGGCGGCCTCTGCGGCTGGGGGGGCGATCAACACCGTGGTGGCGCTGGCCGCGACGGTGTTGGCCATCGCGGAGGCGACACCGGCGTTACGCGGCTTGCTGGGAAGGGGTCACTTCACAGTGTCACGCGGAGGTGAGCGCTGCGAAGGCGTCGTCGGTGAGGGTGTCGAGCGCGACTCGTGTGTCGACCTCGACCCATTGCTCCAACGCGACCGTCACGCACTCCATGGCTGCCGCAACACGCACGTGCGCGGCCAGGGGGGACATGCCCTCGGAGGCGGAACGCTCGACGAGTACTTCTGCCAGGGCGGGGCGCCAGCCGAGCTGCTTCTCTCGGAGGCGGGCAACGAGCGCGGGTGTGTTCTGTACCAGGCGCAGCAGCGCGAGTGTGTCGGCGGGATTCTTGTCGAAGTACTTGATGGCGGGATCGACAGCCCGCCGTAGCGACGTCCAGCTGTCCTCGTCGGCGGGCCGGGTCCGCAGGGCGTCGGCCATTTGGTCGCCGAGGGGATCGAAGCCGCTGAGGACGACCTCCTCCTTGGTCCCGAAGTAGCGGAGGAAGGTGCTGCGGGACACCCCGGCCGCCGCGGCCAGGTCGTCGAAGGTCACCTTCTCGAAGGATTCGCGGTGGAACAGGCGGAACGCCACCTGGGCCAGCTCGCTACGAACGGCATTGCGCGCGATGTCCCGTGTCTTTGCCCGCGTCGTATCCATCCCACCATCGTACTTCACAACAGCCACTCGCTTGCCAGACTGGACCTTGATGGCTTGACTGATACTTAGTCGCAGATACGGGCATGGGTTTTTCCTGTGCATTTGCGGTTGCCTGTTTGTGGGTGACGCCCGCGCTTTCCTGGGACCCCTCGGTGAACATGAGGTCCTCCCGCAGGTCGGTTCCGGAGGCGGGGTGTCGCCGGTGACAACCGCCGGCTTCCCGGATCGCCAAAATTGAGTGTGATACTGAGCGTCAAAATAGCTATTGGAGGGCACACTTGCAAGTGAGTGGCTGCCGCGGGCTAAAATCATCACGTGAACACGACACGGGACATCGCGCGCAACGCTGTTCGCCTCGAGCTGGCCGAGGTGGCGATCGGGTTGTTCTGCAGCCGCGGCTTCGAGGAGGCCACCTTCGACGATCTGGCCGCGGCGGCCTGCGTGTCCCGCAGCACCTTTCTGCGCTACTTCGGGACCAAGGAGGACGTCGTCCTCAGCGTCCTGGACCCCTTGGGTGATCTGATGTCCGAGGAATTGCGTTCGCGGCCCGCCGACGAAGAGGAGTGGACGTCGCTGCGACGGGCCGTCGATCCCGCCATCGAGTACTTCTCCCGCAACCCCGCCGACAGTCTCGTGCTGCTTCGCCTCACTCAGACCACACCTGCCCTGGCCGGTCGCCTGTGCGAGAAGCAGGCCAACTGGCGCCCGGCCCTGGCGGAGATCCTTGCCGCACGCACATCCCCAGGGAACGCGACGCTCCTGGCCTCGCACGTGCGCGCAGCGGCCGCCCTGCACTGCCTGGGCATCGCGGCAGAGCATTGGACCAACGCCGAAGCGCGCCTCCCCCTCGGAACCCTCGTCGATCAAGCCTTCGCCACCTTCACTGCTCCGCGCCCTGTCACGGCGTGAACTCTCGGGACGCCGCAACGTTGCCGTGCAGGCGGCGAGGGGTCATGGCGCCGGCCGATCCGCTCCGTGGCCAACAGCGGGCCGACCAACGCCGGACCCTGGAAGCCATCGCGTGGAAGTACCGTGCCTGCTCACCCCGGCGGGAGCTCCCAGACTGTCGAGTCGTCCTCGCGGTGCCCGGGAGCACCGCGAGGACGAATCCGGTTGTCAGCCGAAGAACTTCTGCAGTTCGGCGGCGAGTGCCTCCGGCTGCTCCTCTGCCAGGTAGTGGCCGGTGTCCTCGATGGTGACGAAGCGGGTGTCGGTGGCCCTGGCCCGCACTGCCCCCTCGATGGCGCCGATGACAAGCGGGCCGCCCAGTCCGAGGACGGGCATGGTCAACTTCGGGTAGGTTTCGCCGTCGGCGAGATCCTGATGGATCGCGGCGTACGTGGCGAAGGACGCCCTCACCGCTTCGGGGTCGTCGTACGCCGCCGCGTAAATGGCGCGGTCCTCCTCGCTGATCTTCTCGGGGTGGACCGCGAAGTGGTCGATCGCCCAGTCGATCACGTGCCGGAACCGCCCCGCGAGGAGCTTCGCGGGCAGGTCCTCGACGTGGCTCAGCGAGTACCACCAGGCGTTCCACCCACCCGGCTGAGGGAAGGCGGTGATGGCGAGGTGGTCCGACGTGAACGTCGCCCCCTCCCACACCGCCAGCTTCTTGGTCGCCTCCGGGTAGTTCGCGGCGAAGCTGTAGGCGACGGTTGAGCCCATGTCTCCGCCGGCGATGTTGATCTGCTCGTATCCCAGGCCGCGAACGAGTTCGTAGACGTCCTTCGCCATGTTCTTCTTGTCGTAGCCGCCAGCGGGCTTGTCCGATCCGCCCATACCGCGGTAATCGACGGCGATGACCCGGAAGTGCCGGGCCAAGGGGGCCATGATCCCCTTGAGGGCGTGCGTGGTGCGGGGCCAACCCTCCATCAGGACGAGCGGCTCCCCTTCGCCGCCGATGACGTAGTGAAGGCGGGTTCCGTTCACCTCGGCGTAGCCGTCTTCGAATCCTTCAAGCATGGTCGGTTCTCCTGTCGTGGTACCGGCAATGTGCCGAGAAGGTGATAAATGCGCTGATAAGACGCTGCCGAGCACGGACTTCCGGCAGTGCGGTTGACGTGCAGCCGACCTGGCTGCGCGGCCTTGGGGGCAGGCGGCATCGGTACCGACGTGGCCCCGGTGTCGCTGGCTGCGGCCCTTGATCGTTCGCTGCGCCCGCGGAGTGGCGCGGTATCGCATGGCGACACTGGCGTCGACTGGGAAGCTCGATGGGAACCGACTCCCTCATCTGACGCTGAGTGTCACTATAGCCATCAAGACACAATGTTGTAAATGGGTGCCGGATGCAGGCTAAGATACCCATCGAGAGTCTTACTCTCACATGATCGCTTGAGTCTCAAGAAGGGGCGACATGCCTACCGAAGAGCCGTACCCGGACGCGCTCAACGGGACTTCGCCGCGGGAACTCGGCGTCGGCTTTCCCTGGCATTCGAGGGCGATGGCAGAGCGATCGTTCCGCTTCATTAGCCTTGCCGTCATGAATCGCTGGGAAGAGCTGACGGGTGGGAGCTCCGGAGAGGACTACGCCGCGCGTCTTGCGGTCGTGGCCGACAGCGGCAAGGACATGCATGGTGAGGCGCGATTCTGCGCCGCGCTCGTGCCCGCGGGAGCGCGGGTGCTGGACGCCGGGTGCGGTACCGGACGGGTCATGATCCGGCTCGCGGAGCTCGGGTATGACTGTGTCGGGGTGGACCTCGACGAGTCCATGCTGGCGGTGGCCCGCAGGGAAGCGCCGGAGCTGACGTGGATCCGGGCCGACTTGACCGATTTCGCCCCGGCTGATGTTCATGCCGCTGCGGGCTTCGACCTCGTGGTCGCCGCCGGCAACATCTTCCCGCTTCTCGCCACCGGTACCGAAGCGGCGGCCGTCAGCCGACTGGCCGCGGTGCTGCGCCCGGGAGGTCTGTTCGTCTCCGGATTTGGCTTGGACGAGGGCCACCTGCCGGTGCCGCCGAGCATCACGCTGCCGGAGTACGACACCTACTGCGCTGCGGCGAGCCTCGCCTTCGTCGACCGCTTCGCCACCTGGGACGCCGACCCTTATGAGGGCGGTGGCTACGCAGTCAGCGTCCACCGGCGCTGAAAGCTCCCGGAGATGTCGGTGGTGCACAATCCGGCGTTGCCCCGCGCCGGTGGTGGTGGCCGGTCCGGATGGCGACTTGCCGTGGCCCTGATCCTCACCGGATAGGACACGGTCCGGGGCGAGCGCCTGTGCCCAGTGTTCCCGGCCACACGAGTCGTCTCGGCATGTTCACGTGGTAGTGCCGGGTTCGGAGTGAGGGCCAACTATCGTCCTGACGGGCCAGGCATAGATCCTCGGCACGGGCGGCGGGGCCGGAACGGGCGGAAATGCTTTGCATAAAACTTCCGGGCGCCGTATAGTCATGCCATCGAAGAGGAGGGTCCATGGCATTCCGGGCAGCGGTGGCGGGAGCAAGCGGGTACGCGGGCGGGGAGATCCTGCGCCTGTTGCTGAACCACCCCGAGATCGAGATCGGCGCGCTCACCGGGAACACCAACGCCGGGCAGCGCCTTGGCGGCCTGCAGCCGCATCTGCTGCCGCTGGCCGACCGCGTCCTGGAGGCGACCGACGTGGAGGCGCTGGCCGGACACGACGTCGTCTTCCTCGCGCTGCCGCACGGGCAGTCGGCCGCCGTCGCCGAGCAGCTCGGTGACACGGCCCTCGTCGTCGACTGCGGCGCCGACTTCCGGCTCGAGGACGCCGCGGACTGGGAGCGGTTCTACGGCACCCCGCACGCCGGCACATGGCCGTACGGCCTTCCGGAGCTGCCGGGTGCGCGCGCTGCGCTGGCGGGCTCCCGGCGCATCGCGGTGCCCGGTTGCTACCCCACCGCGGTCACGCTCGCGCTCTTCCCCGCGTACGCGGCGGGCCTGGTGGAGCCCGAGGCCGTCGTCGTCGCCGCGTCCGGCACCTCCGGTGCGGGCAAGGCCGCCAAGCCGCACCTGCTGGGCAGCGAGGTCATGGGAAACATGACCCCGTACGGCGTCGGCGGTACGCACCGGCACACCCCCGAGATGATCCAGAACCTCTCCGGCGTGGCCGGGGAGCGGGTCTGCGTCTCCTTCACCCCGACGCTGGCGCCGATGCCCCGCGGCATCCTCGCCACCTGCAGCGCCAAGGCCAGGCCCGGCACCACCGCCGACGCCGTACGGGGCGCCTACGAGAAGGCGCTGGCCGACGAACCGTTCGCGCACCTGCTGCCGGAGGGTCAGTGGCCCGCCACCGCCGCCGTGTACGGCTCGAACGCCGCGCTGATCCAGGTCGCCTACGACGAGGCCGCCGGCCGGGTCGTCGTCGTCAGCGCCATCGACAACCTCACCAAGGGGACCGCCGGCGGCGCCGTGCAGAGCATGAACATCGCGCTCGGCCTGCCCGAGGGACTGGGCCTGAGCACCGCGGGGGTCGCACCATGACCCCCCGTCCCGCCGCCCGTGCCCGCCGTGCCGTCGCCGAGCTGCTCACCCGGGCGGCGCCCTGCGGCGCGGGGGCCGACGCGCCCGGCACGGCCCCGGTGACCGGGCCGTACACCGACATCACGGCGAAGGCCGCGCCCCTGCGGTGCGTCGGCCCAGAAGCGGACAAGGAGACGACACAGTGAGCGTCACGGCAGCACAGGGATTCACGGCGGCGGGCATCGCCGCCGGGATCAAGGAGAACGGCAACCCGGACCTCGCCCTCGTGGTGAACAACGGTCCGCGGCTCGCCGCGGCCGGCGTCTTCACCTCCAACCGCGTCAAGGCCGCCCCCGTCCTGTGGTCGGAGCAGGTCCTGAGAGGAGGTCAGGTATCCGCCGTCGTCCTCAACTCCGGTGGCGCCAACGCCTGTACGGGCCCCCTGGGCTTCCAGGACACCCACGCCACCGCCGAGGCGGTCGCCGACGCCCTCGGGCAGAGCGCGGGGGAGGTCGCCGTCTGCTCCACCGGGCTGATCGGCGTCCGGTTGCCGATGGACAAGCTGCTGCCGGGCGTCGCCAAGGCGGCGGCCGAGCTCTCCGCCCACGGCGGCGAGAAGGCCGCCATCGCCATCAAGACCACCGACACCGTGCACAAGACCGCCGTCTACGAGGGCGAGGGCTGGACGGTCGGCGGCATGGCCAAGGGCGCGGGCATGCTCGCACCGGGCCTGGCCACCATGCTGGTCGTCCTCACCACCGACGCCGACCTGGACTCCGCCGCCCTCGACGGGGCGCTGCGCGCCGCCACCCGCACCACCTTCGACCGGGCCGACTCCGACGGCTGCATGTCGACCAACGACACGGTGCTGCTGCTCGGCTCCGGCGCCTCCGGCGTCACCCCCGCACCGGAGCCCTTCGCCGCCGCCGTCGAGCAGGTCTGCGCCGACCTCGCCCGCCAGCTGATCCGCGACGCCGAAGGCGCCTCCAAGGACATCAAGATCGAGGTCGTCAACGCCGCGACCGAGGACGACGCCGTGGAGGTGGGCCGCTCCATCGCCCGCAACAACCTCCTCAAGTGCGCGATCCACGGCGAGGACCCCAACTGGGGCCGGGTGCTCTCGGCGATCGGCACCACCTCCGCCGCCTTCGAGCCGGACCGCCTCAACGTCGCGATCAACGGCGTGTGGGTCTGCAAGTCCGGCTCCGTCGGCGAGGACCGCGAACTGGTCGACATGCGCTACCGCGAGGTCCACATCACCGCCGACCTCGCCGCCGGCACCGAGACCGCGACCATCTGGACCAACGACCTGACCGCCGAGTACGTCCACGAGAACAGCGCCTACAGCTCATGAGCGCCCGCAAGCACACGGCCCTGCCCAAGGCGCAGATCCTGATCGAGGCGCTGCCCTGGCTGACCCGGCACCACGGCAAGACGGTCGTCATCAAGTTCGGCGGCAACGCCATGGTCGACGAGGAACTGAAGGCGGCCTTCGCCCAGGACGTCGTCTTCCTGCGGCACGCCGGCCTCAAGCCGGTCGTGGTGCACGGCGGCGGCCCGCAGATCAGCGCGCAGCTCGACAAGCAGGGCCTGGTCAGCGAGTTCAAGGCGGGGCTGCGGGTCACCACCCCGGAGGCCATGGACGTCGTCCGCATGGTGCTCGCCGGGCAGGTGCAGCGCGAGCTGGTCAACCTGCTCAACCAGCACGGCCCGCTCGCCGTCGGCCTGACCGGCGAGGACGCCCACACCATCAGCGCGACCCGGCACCGCCCGATGATCGACGGCGAGGCCGTCGACATCGGCCGGGTCGGGCAGATCACCGAGATCGACACCGGCGCCATCCGGGCCCTGCTGGACGACGGCCGCATCCCGGTCGTCTCCTCCATCGCCCGCAGCGCCGACGACGGCCACATCTACAACGTCAACGCCGACACCGCCGCGGCGGCGCTCGCGGCCGCGCTCGGCGCGGAGACCCTGATGGTCCTCACGGACGTCGAGGGCCTGTACGAGGACTGGCCGAACAGCGACGAGGTGATCAGCCGGCTCACGGCGAGCGAGCTGGAGAAACTGCTGCCCGAGCTGTCCAGCGGCATGGTGCCCAAGATGGAGGGGTGCCTGCACGCGGTGCGCAACGGCGTCCACACCGCCCGGGTCATCGACGGGCGGGTCCAGCACTCGATCCTGCTGGAGATCTTCACCGACGAGGGAATCGGCACGATGGTGGTACCCGACGGCGTCGACACGGCGGGCGGCACATCGCGGAACGAAGGGGAACGGGCATGACCGGGACCGGCGACCAGGGGAACGAGGCTCTCACACGGCGCTGGCAGGGCTCCCTGATGGACAACTACGGCACCCCGCGGCTGCCCCTGGTCCGCGGCGAGGGCGCCCGGTACTGGGACGCCGACGGCAACGAGTACCTG
This sequence comes from Streptomyces sp. PA03-6a, assembly GCF_033792765.1. Classification (NCBI taxonomy): domain Bacteria; kingdom Bacillati; phylum Actinomycetota; class Actinomycetes; order Kitasatosporales; family Streptomycetaceae; genus Streptomyces; species Streptomyces sp. PA03-6a. Next base: position 19,170 of record NZ_JARAVK010000039.1, read on the forward strand.
GACTTCCTCGGCGGCATCGCGGTCAACGCCCTCGGCACCGCCCACCCCGCCGTCGTCCGCGCGGTCTCCGAGCAGATCGCGACCCTCGGCCACGTCTCCAACTTCTTCATCGCCGAGCCCACGGTCGCCCTCGCCGAGCGGTTGCTCCAGCTGTCCGGACGGCCCGGCCGCGTGCTGTTCTGCAACTCCGGCGCCGAGGCCAACGAAGCCGCCTTCAAGATCGGCCGGCTGACGGGCCGTACGCACATGGTGGCCACCGACGGCGGTTTCCACGGCCGCACCATGGGCGCGCTCGCGCTCACCGGGCAGCCGGGGAAGCAGGAGTCCTTCCGCCCGCTGCCCGGTGACGTCACCCATGTGCCGTACGGCGACGCCGACGCGTTGCGCGCCGCCGTCACCGAGCGGACCGCGCTGGTGATGCTCGAGCCCGTCCAGGGCGAGAACGGCGTCATCGTGCCCCCGGCCGGATACCTGGCCGCCGCCCGGGAGATCACCCGCGCCACCGGCACCCTGCTCGTCATGGACGAGGTGCAGACCGGCATCGGCCGCACCGGCCACTGGTTCGAGCACCAGGCGCAGGGCGTCGAGCCGGACGTCGTCACCCTCGCCAAGGCGCTCGGCGGCGGACTGCCCATCGGCGCCACCCTCGCCTTCGGCCCCGCGGCCGAGCTGCTGACCCCCGGTCAGCACGGCACCACCTTCGGCGGCAACCCGGTGGCCTGCGCCGCGGCGCTCGCCGTCCTGGACACCATCGCCCAGGAGGGCGTGCTGGACAACGTCAAGCGCCAGGGCGAGAAACTGCGCCAGGGCGTCGATGCGCTGGACCACCCTCTGGTCGATCACGTGCGCGGTGCGGGCCTCCTGCTGGGTATCGTGCTCACCGAGCCGCTCTCCGCGCAGGTGCAGAAGGCGGCTCAGGACGCCGGACTCCTGGTGAACGCCGCCGTACCCGACACGGTGCGGCTCGCCCCGCCGCTGATCCTCGGTGACGCCGAGGTGGACGCGTTCCTGGGGGCGCTGCCGGGTGTCCTCGACGCCGTACATGCCGCAGAGGGACACCGATCCGGAGAATGACACGACGATGAGCGAGGCGCAGCAGCAGGCCGGCGGGGGAGCCGCCGCCGTACCGCAGACCCGGATGGCACGCCACCGGCGGATCGTCGACATCCTCAACCGGCTGCCGGTGCGGTCCCAGAGCCAGCTCGCCAAGCTGCTCTCCGACGACGGGCTGAGCGTCACCCAGGCGACGCTCTCCCGTGACCTCGACGAACTGGGCGCGGTGAAGATCCGCACCAACAACGGCGAACTCATCTACGCCGTGCCCAGCGAGGGCGGTTTCCGCACTCCCATGGCGCCGCTGGGGGAGTCGGTGAAGGAGGAGCGGATGAGCCGCCTCGCCGGCGAACTGCTGATCTCCGCGGAGGCCTCGGCCAACCTCGTCGTCGTCCGCACCCCGCCCGGCGCGGCGCAGTTCTTCGCCTCCGCGATCGACCAGGCCGAGGTGTACGACATCCTCGGCACGATCGCGGGCGACGACACGGTCATGCTGATCAGCCGCGACCCGGCCGGCGGGCAGGCGGTCGCAGACCACCTGCTGCGCCTGGCCGCGGGCGGTTAGGACCGGGCCCGGGCCCGGTCAGACGACGGGGCTCAGGCCCCCGTCGAAGTTGATGCCGGTGCCGGTGACGTAGCCGGCCCGGCCGGACAGCAGGAAGGCCACCAGGTCCGCGAACTCCTCGGCGCGGCCCACCCGGCCCAGGGGGATGCCGGACTCGCGGCCCATCGTGGCGTACAGCTCCTCGACGGTGATCCCGCGCTCCTCGGCCTGCCGGGTCCACTGGCCGCTCTCGACCAGGCCGACGAGCACGGCGTTGACCCGGATGTTGTCGGGCCCGAGCTCCTTGGACAGCGCCTTGGTCAGCGCGAGGCCGGCCGCGCGGGAGACCGAGGTCGGGGTGCTGCCCGCGCCGGGGGCCTTGGCGGAGACGGCGAGGGTGTTGACGACGCCGCCGCCCCCCGCGGCGCGCAGGTGGGGGAGGGCCAGCCGGGTCAGCCGCACCGCGGCGTGCAGCTTCAGCTGCAGGTCCTCCTCCCACACCGAGTCGTCCTGGCGCTCGAAGAAGCCGGCCGCGCTGCGCCCGGCGTTGTTGACCACGGCGTCGATCCGTCCCCAGCGCCCGTCGGCGGCGGCGACGAAGCGCTCGAGGTCCTCGGGGCGGGTGACGTCGGCCGGCACGCCCAGCACGTCGGCGCCGGTGGCGCCCAGTTCCTTCACCACGTGCTCGATGCGCTCGGGGTCACGTCCGCACAGCGCCACCTTGGCGCCCTCGGCGGTCAGCCGCCGGACAAGGGCCGCGCCGAGTCCGTCGGACCCTCCGGTGACCAGCACGACCTTGCCGTTCAGTTGCAGATCCATGTGACGCATTCTTGCCACCTGGAACAGCTGATCGTCAAGCGCTCAACTTGGCGACGAAACGCCCGAATCCCGAGGTGTGCCAGGTCGTGCCGTCGGGGGCGACGGCGAAGGCCTCCACATCGGGGAGTCCTTCCAGCCATTCCCGGGCCCGGCCGCCCATGGCGTAGCCGGCCGTCGCCCAGGTGTCCGCCTCGGTCAGGGAGGCGCACACCACGGTGAGCGACGCGAGTCCCCCGGCGGGCGGCGCACCCGTGTGCGGGTCGAGGATGTGGCAGCCGCGTTCGGCGGGACCGGAGGTGGCGACGGCCAGCTCGCCGTCCGCCTCGACGACGGTGGCCAGCCCCCCGGGCCGCAGCGGATCGGCGATGCCGACCCGCCAGGGGCCGCCCGTCAGCTGGACGTCGCCGCCGCCGTTGAGGCAGACCTTCCCGGCGCCCGCCGCCGCGATCGTCCTGGCGGCCCGCTCGACCGCCCAGCCCTTGACCAGGCCGGTGGGGTCGAGCGCGGTGCCGGGGCCCGCGTAGCGCGGGGTGAACCAGCCGTCGGTGCGGCGCTCGGCGTCCTCGCACAGCCCCAGGACCTCGCGCACCTCGGATGAGCACTGCGCGAGGGCGAGTTCACCACGGCCCAGCCGGCTGATCTCGCTGTCGGCGCGGAAGGTGGAGAACACCGCGTCGACCTGGTGCAGGTCCGCCACCGCCTCGTCCAGGGCCGTCCGGACGCGCGGCTCGCGGGCACCGCGCACGTCGAAGGAGAACACCGTCCCCATGCAGTGCTCCACGTGCCGCAGGCGCGGGGGGTTGTCGGACATCGTCAGGCACCGGCCTTGTCCAGGGCGCTCTGCAGCGACTTCCGGTAGCCCTCGCTGGTGAAGGAGGCACCGGAGACGGTGTCGATCTGCGCGCTCTGGGCGGTGACCGCGGCCTGGTCGAGCTGCGGGACGGCGGTGGCGGTGAGCTGGTCGCTGGTGGGGGTGCCCGCGGGCGCCTGGACGGCCGCGGCCGAGACGATCCGCCCCCCGTCGACCGTGATCTTGACCTGGACGGGGCCGTAGCTGGTCTGCGCGACGTCTCCGGTGACGGTCTTCCGCGCGGGCGCGCCGCCCTGCTTCCCCGGGGCCTTCGCCCCGCCGGTGCCGCGTCCGTCCGCGGGGGCCGAGGCCACCGGCACCGACGGGTCCGGGCCGGCGGGGGAGGGGGCCGCGGAGACCGGCGGCACCTGCTGTGCCGGGGCCCCGGCCTGCGAGGTGAAGGGCGCCGTCGTCGGCTTCAGGGCGAGCAGCAGCACGACCCCGGAGACGGTCGTCACGCTGCTCAGGAGGATCCGGCGCAGCGGGTGCTTCTTCTTCACTCGGACCTCACATCTCGAAGGACTCGTGGTGGATACGGCGTTCGGGCACTCCCGCCTCGCGCAGCGCGGAGTACGACTCCTCGGCCAGCCCCGGAGGGCCGCACAGGTACACGTCGTGCCGGTCGATGTCCGGCAGCATCCGCCGCAGTCCCTGCGCGGTGATCTCCGGGCGCGCGCCGCCGGGTCCGTTCACCGCGTACACCAGGCGTGCGCCGCGTTCGGCGGCGATCTCCTCCAGCTCCGCCCACAGCGCGAGGTCCTGCCTGCTGCGCGCCCGGTACAGCAGCGTGAGGTCGCCGGGCGCGGCCGGCAGCGTCTCGAACAGCGCCCGCAGCGGGGTGATCCCGGCGCCGCCCGCCAGCAGCAGCACCTTGCCGCCGCGGCGGCGGGCGGCCGTCATGGCGCCGTAGGGGCCCTCGGCCCACACCCGCGTGCCGGGTTCGAGCGAGGCCAGCGCGGAGCTGTGGCCGCCCACCGCCTTGACGGTGATCCGCAGCAGGTCCGGCCGGGGCGGCGCCGACAGCGAGTACGGGTTGGCGCTCCACCGCAGTCCCGGGGCGAGGAAGCGCCAGCGGAAGAACTGGCCGGGCTGGGCGCCCAGGCGGTGCAGCCTGCGTCCCGTGATCAGCACCGAGACCACGCCCGGCGCCTCCTCGACGGTCTCCGCGACCCGCATGCGGTGCCTCATGTTGAGCCGGACCGGCACCAGCACCCGGTACCAGAGGACCAGCCCCGTCACCGAGCCGTACAGCGCGTACCAGATGCCGCGCGCGGTGGCGCTGCCCGCGAACTCGGCGCCGGTGGCCAACTGGTGCCAGAAGGTCAGGTAGACCGCTGCGTAGGTCAGCAGGTGGACGTAGTACCAGGTCTCGTAGCGCAGCCGGCGGCGCAGGGCGCCCGCCGAGACGAAGCCGATGACCAGCAGCAGCACGGTGCCGGCCGTCGCCTCGATCATCCGCGGGTAGTCCAGGACCACGGAGACCGACTGCTGCACGAGCGGCTGCCCGGACTGCTCGGAGTAACCCCACAGGATGAGCGCGACGTGGACGACGACCAGGCAGACGGCGTACCGGCCGCTCATCGCGTGCCAGCGGGCCACCCGGTCGCTGCCCACGCGCCGCTCCAGCGCGGGGACGCGCGCCATCTGCAGGACGACCAGGGCGATGGCGTAGCCGCCGAGCAGGCCGGTGATCCGGCCCGCCGCGGTGAGCCAGCCGGCCGTGGTCGGCTGGATGTAGGGGGTGTTGCCCCACCACAGCCACACGACCCCGGCGGCGCCCGCCCAGGCCAGGAGGAGCAGCGGGATCGCGGGGGAACGGCGGGGCCGGATCCGGCGCATGGCCTGCCGCCTGCCCGCCCTGCTGTTGTGGATCATCGTGGTCGTGGCCGCCATGCGCATGGGTACGCGCGGCTCCGCGCCCCTGCTCAAAGCCCGGTTTCCCACCACGCGCCGTACCGCGATGTGGTATTGCCGTGCGCTCCGCGGGGCGGCCGGGTGCGGGCGGTCCGATTGTCCGGGGCGCGGCTGCCGCGGGGAGCGGCCGACACGCCTGTGAGCTGCGACGACACGGTCGATTGACGAATCATGCGGGGGAGTGCATACTTATACCCATCAGCGTATGCATCACCACCGCCGCCATACGCACCGGACCTCGCGCACCAAAGGAGAGACCCGTGACCGAGCGCGTCGTACTCGCCTACTCGGGCGGACTGGACACCTCCGTCGCCATCGGATGGATCGCCGAGGAGACCGGCGCCGAGGTCATCGCCGTGGCCGTGGACGTCGGCCAGGGCGGCGAGGACCTGGACGTCATCCGCAAGCGCGCGCTCGCCTGCGGCGCGGTGGAGGCCGAGGTGGCCGACGCCAAGGACGAGTTCGCCGACGAGTACTGCCTCCCGGCGATCAAGGCCAACGCCCTCTACATGGACCGCTACCCGCTGGTCTCCGCGCTCTCCCGGCCGACCATCGTCAAGCACCTGGTGGCCGCCGCCAAGAAGCACGGCGCCTCGATCGTCGCCCACGGCTGCACCGGCAAGGGCAACGACCAGGTCCGCTTCGAGGCCGGCATCTCCTCCCTCGCCCCCGAGCTGACCTGCATCGCGCCGGTCCGCGACTACGCGATGACCCGGGACAAGGCGATCGCCTTCTGCGAGGAGAAGAACCTCCCCATCGCCACCACCAAGAAGTCCCCCTACTCGATCGACCAGAACGTCTTCGGGCGGGCCGTCGAGACCGGCTTCCTCGAGGACATCTGGAACGCCCCGATCGAGGACGTCTACGAGTACACCCAGAACCCGGCCGGGCCCCGCGAGGCCGACGAGGTGGTCATCACCTTCAAGCAGGGCGTCCCGGTCGCCATCGACGGCAAGCCGGTCACCGTCCTGCAGGCCATCCAGCAGCTCAACGAGCGTGCGGGCGCCCAGGGCGTCGGCCGGATCGACATGGTCGAGGACCGCCTGGTCGGCATCAAGTCCCGCGAGGTGTACGAGGCTCCGGGTGCGATCGCCCTGATCACCGCCCACCAGGAGCTGGAGAACGTCACCGTCGAGCGCGAACTGGCCCGCTACAAGCGTCAGGTCGAGCAGCGCTGGGGCGAGCTGGTCTACGACGGCCTGTGGTTCTCCCCGCTCAAGCGGGCCCTGGACGGCTTCATCGACGAGGCCAACCAGCACGTCACCGGCGACATCCGGATGACCCTGCACGGCGGCCGCGCCGTCGTCACCGGCCGGAAGTCCGACCAGTCCCTGTACGACTTCAACCTGGCGACCTACGACACCGGCGACACGTTCGACCAGTCGCTCTCGAAGGGCTTCATCGAGATCTTCGGCATGTCGTCGAAGATCGCGGCCAAGCGCGACCTGGCCTAGTCAGTAGCCTCGACCACGGCAGCCCGCCTCCCCGCCCCTGCCGGCGGGGAGGCGGCCGCACATCCACCCCCGAGGGAAGCGAGCAGACCAGTGAGCACCAACAGCGGCGACGTCCGGCTCTGGGGCGGCCGTTTCGCCGACGGTCCCGCGGAGGCGCTGGCCAAACTCTCCGCGTCCGTCCACTTCGACTGGCGGCTCGCGCCGTACGACATCGCCGGCTCCCGCGCCCACGCGCGCGTGCTGCACAAGGCGGGCCTGCTGAGCGACGTCGAGCTGACCCGCATGCTCGCCGGCCTCGACCAGCTGGAGTCCGACGTCGCCGACGGCTCCTTCACCGGGACCATCGCCGACGAGGACGTCCACACCGCCCTGGAGCGCGGCCTGCTGGAGCGGCTCGGCCCCGACCTCGGGGGCAAGCTGCGGGCCGGCCGGTCCCGCAACGACCAGGTCGCCACGCTCTTCCGGATGTACCTGCGCGACCACGCCCGGATCATCGGCGGCCTGATCGCCGAGCTGCAGCACGCCCTGGTCCGGCTCGCCGAGACGCACTTCGACGTCGCCATGCCCGGCCGCACCCACCTCCAGCACGCCCAGCCGGTGCTCTTCGCCCACCATGTGCTCGCCCACGTCCAGGCGCTGTCCCGGGACGCCGAGCGGCTGCGCCAGTGGGACGAACGCACGGCGGTGTCCCCGTACGGTTCCGGCGCGCTGGCCGGTTCCTCGCTCGGGCTCGACCCGGAGGCGGTCGCCAGGGACCTCGGCTTCGAGCACGGCTCGGTGGCCAACTCCATCGACGGCACGGCCTCGCGCGACTTCGTCGCCGAGTTCGCCTTCATCACCGCCATGATCGGCGTCGACCTCTCGCGGATCGCGGAGGAGGTCATCATCTGGAACACGAAGGAGTTCTCCTTCGTCACCCTCCACGACGCCTTCTCCACCGGCTCGTCGATCATGCCGCAGAAGAAGAACCCGGACATCGCGGAACTCGCCCGCGGCAAGTCAGGGCGGCTCATCGGCAACCTGACCGGCCTGCTCGCCACGCTGAAGGCGCTGCCCCTGGCGTACAACCGCGACCTGCAGGAGGACAAGGAGCCGGTCTTCGACTCCTGCGACACCCTCGAGGTCCTGCTGCCCGCCTTCACGGGCATGATGGCCACGCTCACCGTCAACCGGGAGCGCATGGAGGAGCTCGCCCCGGCCGGCTTCTCGCTCGCAACGGACATCGCCGAGTGGCTGGTGAAGCGGGGCGTGCCCTTCCGTGTCGCGCACGAGGTCGCGGGGGAGTGCGTCAAGGTCTGCGAGGCCGAGGACATCGAGCTGGACCAGCTGACCGACGAGCAGTTCGCCAAGATCTCCCCGCACCTCGCTCCCGAGGTGCGCACCGTGCTGAACGTGCCCGGCGCGCTGGCCGCCCGCGACGGCCGCGGCGGGACCGCGCCGTCGGCGGTGGTGGTCCAGCTCGCCGAGGTCAAGCGGGACCTCGCCGTCCAGTTGGCGTGGGCGCAGGCCAAGGGCTGATCCCGCGAGCAGGGAGCCCGGCCGGGTCCGTCCACCCGGCCGGGCTTCTTCGTCGTCGCGCATGAGACACTGATGTCTCATCTGGGCTACCCTTGTCTCATGAGCTTCGATCGTGAGCAGGTCCTGCGGGACGCGGCCGACCTGCTGTCGCGGCGTGCCACCGCCTCCATGGACGAGATCGCCAAGGCCGCCGGCATCAGCCGGGCCACGCTCCACCGGCACTTCCCCGGCCGGGACGCGCTGGTGCGGGCCCTCGGCCTGCTCGGCATCGCGCAGACCGAGGAGCGCCTGGACGCCGCGCGGATCGAGGAGGGCGACCCCGTCGAGGCCGTCCGCCGGCTCATCACCGAGGCCGTGCCCGTCTCCGGTTTCCTGGCCTTCCTCTACGGCGAGAACCAGATCTACGACGTCGCCGAGATCAACGAGGGCTGGGCGCGCATCGACGCCCGGGTCGCCGCCCTCTTCCGGCGCGGCCAGGAAGCCGGCGTGTTCCGCTACGACCTGACCCCCGCCTGGCTCGTCGAGGCGCTGTACGCGCTCATCGCCGCTTCGGCCTGGTCCGTCCAGGACGGCCGCATGGCCCGCCTCGACTCCGCCCGCATGGTCACCGAACTGCTGCTCGGCGGCATGCTGCGCGACCCCCGGAGCGGGTCGTGACCACCGCCGCACCCGTCACCACCCCGCGCCACGACGACCGCGGCCACCCCGGGCGCTGGCTCGCCCTCGGCGTCCTCACCCTCGCGCTGCTGCTCATCGCCGTCGACGCCACCGTGCTCGGCCTGGCCGTGCCCTTCCTCAGCGCGGACCTGAGCCCCACCTCCACCCAACTGCTGTGGATCGGCGACGTCTACTCCTTCGTCATCGCCGGCCTGCTCGTCTCCATGGGCGGCCTCGGCGACCGCGTCGGACGCAAGCGGCTGCTGCTCACCGGCACCGCCGCCTTCGGCGCGCTCTCCGTGCTCGCCGCGTACGCCACCACCCCCGGCATGCTCATCACCGCCCGCGCCCTCATGGGCGTCGCGGGCGCCACCCTCATGCCGTCCACGCTCGCCCTGATCCGCACCCTCTTCCCCGACCCGCGCGAGCGGAGCTTCGCCATCGGCGTCTGGGGCGCCGTCTCGACCGCGGGCGCCGCCCTCGGCCCGGTCGTCGGCGGGATCCTCCTCGAGCACTTCTGGTGGGGCTCGGTCTTCCTCATCAACCTGCCCGTCATGGCCCTGCTGCTCGTCGTGGGCGCCCGGTCGCTGCCCGAGTCCCGTGACCCGGCGCCCGGCCCCTGGGACCCGGCCAGCATCCTGCTCTCGCTGCTCGGCATGTTCGGCGTCGTCTACTGCATCAAGCAGCTCGCCGTGCACGGACCCGGACCCGGCGCGGCCGGTGCCGGTGTCCTCGGCGCGGTCTGCCTGTACACCTTCGTCCGCAGGCAACTCGCCCTGCCCAAGCCGCTGCTGGACATGCGTCTGTTCCGGCACCGGGGCTTCTCCGGCGCGGTGCTGGCGGACCTGCTCACCGTGCTCGGGCTCGCCGGGAGCGTCTTCTTCCTCTCCCAGTTCCTCCAGCTCGTCCAGGGCCGCTCCCCGCTCCAGGCGGGACTGTGCGAACTCCCGGCGACCCTCGGCGCCGCGGCCACCGGGCTCGTCGCGGGCGCCGCCGCGCGCCGCTGGTCGGTCAGGGTCGCCGTCACGGGCGGCCTCGGCGCCACCGGACTCGCCCTGATCGCCCTCCTGGCCCTGCGCCCCGGCACGGGCTACCTCTTCCTCGGCGCGGCCCTCCTGGTCGTCGGCGCCGGAGCCGGGCTGTCGTTCACCGTCACGGCCGACGTCATCCTCTCCAGCGTCCCGCCGCAGCAGGCCGGTGCCGCCTCCGGCGTCTCCGAGACCGCGTACGAACTCGGCGCCGCCCTCGGCATCGCCCTCCTGGGCTCCGTGGTCACCGGCATCTCCGGCGGCCCGGCCTCGGCCGACCCCGCCGCCTTCACCGACGGCCTGCGCGCGGCCTCCGCCGCCGGGGGCGCCGTCCTGCTGCTGGCGGCCACCGCCGCCTGGCGTCTGCTGCGCGGCCAGCGGCTCGCGGACGGCCGGGTCACCCCGGTGGGCCCCTGACGGCCTGACGGCCCGACGGCCCGACGGTTCTGGGCAGGGTCAGCCGGCCCCGGGGTCGTCGAGGGTGAAGACCGTCAGCCACTGCGAGCCGGCGGGCTTGTAGCCCAGGTCCATCAGCGCCGTGGTCACCGCGCGCATGTGCCCCGCGCCGTACAGGATCCCGGCGGTGAACGGCTCGGGAGCGCCGGCGCGGGCGTGGTGCACATGCGTCACCGCGTCGATCAGCAGGCGGTCGCGCCGGTGCACCACCAGGTCGTCCGTCCCCGTCCAGAATTCCGCGGCCGCCTCCTCGTCGTCGCCGGGCAGGTCCTCGAGTTGCAGATGCCGGGCGAGGAACCGGCGCGTACCGAGCAGCCGCATGCCCGCGACGTAGACGGGGATGAGCGCGGCCAGCGTCGCGCGCTCCCTGAGCGGCACCCGCCGCCACCTGTCGTCGAACTCCTCACCGGTCATGTCCGGACACACCACGGGCACGCCCAGCGTGTCGAAGTCGATGTCCTGGACGACCAGTCCCAGACGCTCGTGGCCCGCGAGGCTGCGGTACGACCGCGTGAGCGCCAGCGCCGCCGTACCGCCCCGGACGCCCTCGGCGATCACCAGGTCGCACGAGGCGCGCAGACGGGCCGTCACCTCCGCGTAGAACGCCGGCTCCGCCAGGTGGACCATCGGGTACAGCTCGAAGGCCAGCGCCGTCCCACGGCTGCGGAAGCGCATGACCGCCGAGCGTACCCCTGCCAGCTCCGTGACCTCTATGTACTGCACGCGTCCCCCCGCCCCCGGCGGATCCGTCAATCGCGAGGACGCGCCACGAGGGCCGGCGGGTTGCACCGGCGCCCGCGCCGACCACCGACGTCAACTCCCGGCGTACGAGACCGGTTTGCAGTCCGTATGCTGCCGGTACCCGCCGCGGGGGAGGGAGCGCCATGAGCACGGACGCACAGTCCGGCCAGGACACCGATGTCCTGGCCGTCCTGAGGGAGCACACCCTCGACTGCCGCTACGAGGAGGCCGAGGCCCTCATCAGTGCCGAACTCGCCCGGGCGGAAGGCGACCCGGAGCGAACGGCCCGACTGCACGTCGCGCGGGGCCGGTTGCGGCTGCGGCAGTACGAACATTCGGCGGCGCTCGCGGAGTTCGCCACGGCCCTGCGCCATGACCCGGAATGCGGCCCGGCGGCGGGGTGGCGCCTGGCGGCCCTCGACCGCATGGGCCGCCGCGACGAGGCCCTGGCCGAGGGCACGGCGGCCGCGGAGCGGCTCCCGGAAGCCGTGGACGTCCACACCGCGCTGGGCTGGCTGCACCACAACGCCTGCCGCTGGGACGAGGCACTGGCGGCCTTCGAGCGGGCCACCGCCATCGGACCGCGCCACGCGGAGGGCTGGATCGGCTCCGCGTGGACGCGTGTCGAACTGGGCGACACCGCGGCCGCGCTGCGGGGCCTGGAGGACGCCGAGCGCGGCCTCGCCGACCCCGTCGAGGTCCGCTGCGCGGCCGTACGGATCGCGGTGAGCCGGGGCGAGACCGATCTCGCCCGCACCAAGCTGGTCTCCGCCCGCTCCCTGGACCGCGACGACATCGCCGTGCTGTCGGCGGAGGCCAGGTACGAGAGCGGCCGGGGGACGGGCCGGGCCGCACTGGCGGCCGCCGAGCGCCTCGTGGCCCGGTACGGCCGCCGGCCCGACGCGCACGTCGAACACGCCCGTTGCCTCCTGGACCTGCGGCGATGGGACGAGGCGATCGCGGCCTGCGACCGGGCGCTGGCGATCGAACCGCGCTGGGCCGACGCATGGGGGTGCAAGGCGCAGGCACAGCGGCAGCGCGGCGACCTGGCGGAAGCCCTCTCCACGGGACGGCACGCGGCGCGGACGTGCCGGTACTCCCCGGGCATCAGGCTGGAACTGGCCGCCGCCGAACTGGCCGACGGGGCACTCGACCGTGCCCTGGCCCGTACCGAGGAGGCTCTGGCGCTCAACCCCACGGACGAATGGGGACTGTCCGCCCGGGCCGGGCTGCTGCTGTGCACCGGCGACGTGACGGGGGCGATCACGACCGCCGAGCGCGGCGCCGCCCTGCGCCCCGCCGAACCCGCGGCGCTCACCACCCTCGCCCGTGCCCTGCGCACGGCCGCCCGGCACGACGAGGCGCTCGCCGCCCTGACGCGCGCCAGGGAGAGCGCACCCGGCGACACCGACCTCGTGGAGGAGACCCTGGCCCTGCTGCGCTCGACCCACCGCTGGGACGAGGCGGGGCGACTGATCGACTCGCTGCGTGCGGGCGACAGCACGGGGCGACTGGAGGCGTTCCTCCTGGAGCAGGAGGGTTGCGTCTCCTACGGGCGGGAGATGTACGTCCGGGCGCTGGGGGAGCTGGAGGCCTCGCTGCGCGCGGACCCGGGGCGCCGCCTCGCCGCCCGGGTGCGCGTCCAGTCGCTGGAGATGCTCGGACGTCTGGCCGACGCGGAGGCCGCCGCCCGGCAGGACGCCGAGGACGCCGCCGACGACCCGGACGCCCACGTGGTGCTGGCCAAGGTCCTGTTCGTCGCGGGGCGCGACGACGAGGCGCTCGCGGCGATCGACCACGCCCTGCGGCTCGAGGTCACCTCCACGGAGGCTCACTTGGCGCGGCTCGACGGCCTCCGCGGGGCGGAACGGTGGGGCGAGGCCGCCGCCGCTTTGGAGGAGGCCGCCCGCCACGGTGTGCCGGCGGAGGAAGTGGCCGTCCAGCGGGCCTGGGTGCACCTCGGAGCGCAGGACCACGAAGCGGCCCTCGCCGCGGCGGAGGAATGCCTGCGCCTGCGCCCGGACGCCGTGGGGGCGCTGCACGTGCTCACCCTCGCGCACGCGGGCCGCGAGGAGTGGGCGGCGGCCGAGTCGGCCGCGCGCCGGGCCGCCGCCGTGTCGCCCCGTTCGGCGGCGGGCCTCTGCCTGCTCGCCACGTGCTTCGGCGAGCAGGACCGCCGGGCCGAGGAGTGCGAGGCGTACGAGGAAGCGCTGCGGCGCGAGCCGGACCACCGCGACGCAATTCTCGGCAGGCTCTCCGTCCTGCAGACGCTCGGGCGCTGGGAGGAGGCCGAGACGGCCGCCGAGCACGCCGTCGGGCTCCGGCCCGACGACCCTGAGGTGCTGATCGCGGCGGGACGGTTGTACTCGGCGATGGAACGGCCGCACGACGGCCTGCCCCTCGCCCGGCGTGCGGACGCGCTGACCGGGGGCGACGCCGACGCCGCGGGCCTGCTGGCCTGGCTCCTGCGTCGTACGCGGCGCTGGAACGAGGCGGAGGACGTGCTGCGCGGCTACATCGGCCGTCATCCGGAGGAGGCGAACGCCCACGTCGATCTCGCGTACTGCCTCTGGGACCAGGACAAGGACGAGGAGTGTCTCGCGAGCATCGACCGCGCCCTGGCCCTGGACCCGGACCGCGTGCGCACGCTCACCTTCAAGGCGGAGGTGCTCAGCTGGCTGCGGCGGTGGCCGGAGGCCGAGGCGGCGGCCCGGCAGGCGCTGACCCGTCACCCGGAGATCGCCTCCGGCCACGTCGCCATGGCGTACGTCCTCGGTGACACCTACCGCTACGAAGAGGCCCTGCCGCATCTGCGCCGGGCACTGCAACTCGATCCCGAGCACGAGTGGGCCTGCCGTCTCCAGATCGACACCCTCCTCGCGCTCGGCCGTTTCGACGAGGCCGAACGGGCCGCGGAGGCCGTGCTCGGCCGGGTACCCCACGCTGTCTCGGTCCGGTGCCGCCTCGCCCACGTCCTGCGCGAGCAGCGCCGGTTCGGCGAGGCCCTGGCGCAGTGCGACCGCGCCCTGGCCGACGACCCGTACAGCGTGGCCGCCCACGACCAGCGGGTGAACACCCTGCGCCAGTCGGGATGCCTCGACGAGGCGGAAGCCGTCGTCGAGGAGTTCACACGGTCGCGGCCGCACCTGACCTCCATCCGGTACCAGCTCGCCGCGGTGCACACCGAGCGCGGCGACCACGCGGCGGCACAGGCGATCATCGACGAGCTGCTGGCGGCGGCCGCGGGCCCGGCCGACCGCGCCGACGCCCGCGCCACCGCCGCGTGGTCCGCCCTGCTGGACCGGCGCCCGGTGGACGCCGCCCGGACCTTCGGCGAGATCCTGCGGCAGTGGCCGCACAACCACGACTTCCGGGTCGGCCGCGCATGGTCGCTGGTGCGCCTGGCGGACCTCGCCCCCGGCGGCCCGCAGGCGGACGAGCGCCTCGCCGAGGCGGCCGCCCACTGCCGTGCCGTCAGCCGTGAGGACCCGCGCAACGCCGTTGCCCACACCTGCCTCGGGCTGATCGCGCACCGGCGTGGGGAGCCCGCCGCCGCCGAGCGGCACTTGGCCCGGGCCGTGGAACTGGACCCGTACGGGCGCTCCCACACCGAACTGGGCGCGCTGCACGTGCAGCTCGGCCGGTACGCGGAGGCCGAGACCGTGCTGCGGCGGGCCGTGGAACTGGACTGGTACGACGTGCAGGCCCACGTCGAATTGGGCAGCCTGGCACTGCACCGGGCGCGGGAGGGCGGAGGCGCCGCCACGCTGGCGGAGGCGGCCGGGGAGTTCCGCCGGGCCGTCGCGGTGGACCCGGACAGCGGCAGCGCGGCCCTCGGGCTCGCGGTGGCGCTGGCGGAGGGCGCGGGGGACCTCGGCGCCGCCGAGGAGGAACTGCGGCGTGTGCTGGGCCGGCGCGGGGTGCGGGACCAGCCGCAGTGGCAGCTGCGGCTCGCGCTCGCGCGCCTGCTGGTGCAGGCCGGCGACGCCGAGCAGAGCGCCGACCGCTACCACGACGCGGGCGTGGAGGCCCGGGCCGCGATCCGGCTGGCCGAGCGCGAGGCCGAACCGCACTTCGTGGCCGGTGTCGTGGAGCAGCGCCTGGGCACGCAGACCGTCGACGTCCGGCTGAAACTGCTCCACCGGAGCCGGGCCCGGCGTTTCCTGACCCGCTGCCGCCGCCTCGACCCGGCGCACCAGGACGCGGAGCGGGCGCTGCGGCTGCTGGAGGAGGACGCCCGGGCCGCCCGGGGGAGCCGGCTGAGCAGCGCGGTGCTGGTGCTCGTGGCGACCGCCGTCCTCGCCGCGGCCTGGGTGGACTTCCTGTGGAAGCACCACGTCACCGCCGTGATGCTCACGACGCTGACGCCGGTGCTGGCCGGGCTCATCGCGGTCGGGTTCCTGCTGCCGGTGCTGATCCGGCTCAAACTCCCCGGGGGGATGGAGGCCGACCTGTCGGCGAGCATCGGCCAGATCTCCCGCGGCCCGCGCGGCGAGGTCGTGCTCGCCTCGGCACGGACGCCCGCCGGCAACGGGCCGGTCGGCCGGATGCCGCGCCTGTGAGCGGGGAGGGGTACGGGGGTGCTGGGCCGTGTCGTCAAAGGAGCGCCGGCCGCCCCGAGGGCGGGCGGGACTTTGACGACACGGCCTACGCCGCCGTCGCGTGGTCCGTGGCCTTGGACGCCTTCGCCTTCGTGGCGTAGATGTCGACGTACTCCTGGCCGGACAGCCGCATCACGTGGCTCATCACCTCGTCGGTGACGGCGCGCAGCACGTACCGGTCGCGGTCCATGCCCTCGTAGCGGGAGAACTCCAGCGGCTTGCCGAAGCGGACGGTGAAGCGGTGCACCCGCGGGACGCCGGCGCCACCCGGCTGGATCCGCTCGGTGCCCACCATCGCGAACGGGACGACCGGCGCCCCGGTCATCAGTGCCAGCCGCGACACGCCCGTGCGGCCGCGGTAGAGACGGCCGTCGGGGGAACGGGTGCCCTCGGGGTAGATGCCGAAGACCCTGCCCTCGTCCAGGATGCGACGACCGGTCATGAGCGCGGCGACGCCGCCGTGACCGCCGTCGCGGTCCACGGGGATCATGCCGACGGAGGTGAAGAAGGCCGCCATCAGCCGGCCCTTGATCCCGGGGGTGGTGACGTATTCGTCCTTGCCGATGAAGAAGACCTGACGCTTCACGACCAGGGACAGGAACATCGAGTCGATGAACGTGACGTGGTTGCCGGCGAGGATCACGGGACCGTCGCCCGGGATGTGCTCCGCGCCCTCGACCCTGGGGCGGAACAGGACGCGCATCAGTGCTCCGAGCAGTGCCTTGAGGATGATGCGGAACAACGGGTCCTCCGGTCGTGGTCGGCGGGAGTCCGGCCGGACGCCCGCGGGGGCTCGCCCACCAGTGTGCGCCTCCCCCGGTGAGGACGATACTTCCGCCACGTCGCGACACGCACACCGGGTTCACACGACCGGTACGCATTGTTGATCTGCGTTTCCGCCGCGTTCCGTCGCTCGCCGCCCGACGGCAACACCGGCCCGCCTACGATGCGCGCGTCGCTTGGCAGGATCCGGACAGACGTTCGGCCGACACGAGGGAGCGCACATGACGCACGAGCAGCAGGGCGGCCCGGAGCAGCGCAGGGGGCCCGGGCGCCGGGCAGT
This sequence comes from Streptomyces sp. PA03-6a, assembly GCF_033792765.1. Classification (NCBI taxonomy): domain Bacteria; kingdom Bacillati; phylum Actinomycetota; class Actinomycetes; order Kitasatosporales; family Streptomycetaceae; genus Streptomyces; species Streptomyces sp. PA03-6a. The sequence continues at coordinate 35,868 of NZ_JARAVK010000039.1, forward strand.
GATCGGGGCCGCGGCGCTCGGCGCCGGCGTCACCGTGCTCGGCGGCACGGGCACCGCCGTGGCCGGCGAGCGGGACTCCTCGCACGGCTCCTCGCACGGTTCCGTCCCCGTCCTCCCGCTGCCGGTCCCGACCGTCGTCGGCCACCGCGGTGCGAGCGGCTACCGCCCCGAGCACACCCTGGGTTCGTACCAGCTCGCCCTGGACCTCGGCGCCGACGTCATCGAGCAGGACGTCGTCCCCACCAGGGACGGGCACCTCGTCTGCCGCCACGAGCCGGAGATCGGCGGCACCACGGACGTCGCCGACCACCCCGAGTTCGCCTCCCGCAGGACCACCAAGACCATCGACGGGGTCGCCACCACCGGCTGGTTCACCGAGGACTTCACCCTCGCCGAGCTCAAGACCCTGCGCGCGGTCGAGCGCCTGCCCGCACAGCGGCAGCGCAACACCCTCTACGACGGCCACTGGGAGGTGCCCACCTTCGAGGAGGTGCTGCGCTGGGCCGACGAGCAGGGCCGCAAGCGAGGCAAGGCGGTCTGGCTGCACGTCGAGACCAAGCACCCCACCTACTTCCGCGGCATCGGCCTGGGCCTGGAGGAGCGGCTCGCCAAGCTGCTGCGCCGCTACGGCCGCGACAAGCGCAACTCCCCGCTGTTCCTGCAGTCCTTCGAGCCCGGCAGCATCCAGCGGCTCGGCGCGCTCGGCCTGCGCAACCCCAAGGTCGTCCTGCTGGACGCGGCGACCACCCGTCCGTACGACTTCGTCGCCGCCGGGGACCCGCGCACGGTCGCCGACCTCGTCACCCCGGCCGGCCTGAAGTGGATCGCCGGCTTCGCCCAGGGCATCGGCCCCACCCTGAACCTGATCATCCCGCGTGACGCGGCCGGCAAGCTCGGCACGCCCACCACGCTGGTGCGCGACGCCCACAAGGCCGGGCTGATCCTGCACCCCTACACGATGCGCAACGAGAACAGCTTCCTGCCCGCCGACTTCCGGGTCGGTACGGACCCCAACTCCTACGGCGACGCCTTCGGCGCCTTCAAGGTCTACTTCGAGCAGGGCATCGACGGCATCTTCTCGGACAACTGCGACACCGCGCTCCTGGCCCGCGCGGACTTCCTCGACCGGAAGTGACCGTCAACGCGAGGTGATCCCCTCCCGCGCACGGGTGGTTCCCCCGCCAGGGGGCAACCACCCGGCGCGGCACGGGTGTCCCGGCGGGCATGACCCCGCGCGTACGACACGAAGAACTGGCCGCCATCCGGCCGCTGCTCGCCGCCGAGGCCGCGGCCGAGTCGGTCCCCGCCTGCATCGAGGCGGCCGACCTCGAACAGTCCGTGTGGCTGCGGTTGCTGGAGCTCCCCGAGCCGCCCGCCGACCCCGCCCGCTGGCTGCGCCGTGCGGTGCGGGCCGAGGCCCGCCTCGCCGTGCGCCGGGCCCGCAGGGAGACGCCGTACGGCCCCGGCCGCCACCCCGCCGCCGCGGCCCTGCCGAGCACCGAACAGCAGGTGCTCGCCGCCGAGCAGCGACGCACCCTGCTGGCCGCCGCACGCCGGCTGCCCGGGCGCTGTCCCGAGCTGGTATCCGCCCTGATCTCCCGTTCCGACCCCACTTACCGGGAAATCTCCCGGGAGTTGGGAATCTCACAGGGCAGCCTCGGGCCGATGCGTTCCCGGTGCCTGAGTTGCCTGCGTACGATCCTCGCAACCGGGGTTGCATCACCCGTACGACGGGGTAATGCACCGTAAACAGTCGGCGTACGGACGCTTGTGCACGGCCGCGCCGCCTTCCGGAAACGATTCAGGGCAACGTCCCGCGCCGCACCCTCACCCCCCGCGGCCCGGGCGGACTCGAAGGAGAGGCCAGCGCACATGGGCATGAGCGTGACCATCTCTGCGGCGACCGGCGACGACGCCGAGAAGATCCTCAAACTGCAGTACCTCTGCTACCAGGACGAAGCCGCACTGTACGGGGACTACGGCATAGAACCGCTGACCCAGACCCTCGACGCGCTGCGCGCCGAACTCGAGGGCGGGGTCGTGGTGGTGGCCCGGCTCGGCGAGGAGGTGGTGGGTTCGGTCCGCGGTTCCGTGGACGAGGACGGCACCGCGCGGATCGCCAAGCTGATCGTCCACCCCCGCATGCAGCGGCACGGACTCGGCGGCCGTCTGCTGCGGGCCATCGAGGAGCGGCTGGCCGCGGAGAGCGAGGCCAAGCGCTACCGGCTCTTCACCGGTCACCGCAGCGAGTTCAACCTGCGGCTGTACCGCAAGCTGGGCTACGCGCAGGTGGGCAGCGTCGAACCGGTCACCCGGCAACTGAGCCTGGTGCACATGGAGAAGCCGGCCGACCGGCCCGAGACCTACGCCGCGAGCGCCTGAGCCCGCGTCAGGATGAGGAGTCCTGCTGTGGCCGTGCCTGCCGGCGCAGCCACAGCAGGCCGGTCACCGGCACGACGACGGGCAGGAACAGGTAGCCCATGCCGTAGTCGGACCACACGGTCTGGTCCGGGAAGGCCCCGGAGTCGACCAGCGTCAGCGTGCCCACGGTCAGCACGCCGACCAGTTCGAGGGTGCAGCTGACCAGCGCCACCTTCCGCGCGCCCTCGCCGCCCCTCCACAGGGCCACCGTGATCACCGCGTAGAGGACGCCCGCCAGCAGCGAGAGCAGGTAGGCCAGCGGCGCCTCGTCGAACTGCAGGCTGATCTGCACGACCGCGCGGGAGAGCGCGGCGACGGTGAAGACCCCGTACAGGGAGAGCAGCAGCCTGCCCGGCCCGCGGCCGATCCCGCGCTCGGCGGCGGCCGGCGCAGTGGTGCCCTTCGCGGTCTCAGGCACTGACGCCTCCCCAGATGTCGTGGAGCCGCACCTCGAGCACGGCCAGGACCACCCCGCCCGCGGCCACGATCGCCGAGCCCCAGCGGGTCCGCTCGGTCAGCGACATGAAGCCCGCCGCCGGGACGGTGCAGGCCGCGCCGATCAGGTACGCCACGAAGATCGTCGTACCGTCCACCGGCTTCTCGCCACCGGTGAGCTTGACCACACCTATCACCAGCTGGGCCAGCGCCAGCACCGCCACCAGGGCCATGCCGATGAAGTGCCAGTCCTTGGTGGGCTGGTCGCGGAAGGCCGCGTAACCGCACCAGGAGGCCAGGAGCAGCGCCGTGGCCGAAACCACGATCGTGAGCGCGTCGAGCATGGCGCGACTCTATTACGGGCGGGAATCGCCGGGTCCCCACCCCCTGGGTGTCCACATTCCGGACTGAAGGATCGGATATTGGTACGCCGTACGGGCGTCTGCTTTACTGGGGCACATGACCACGACGAACCGCCGCTGCCGCGCGACCGAGGCGATGACGCCCGGTGTTCGTCGTACGTGTCGAATGTGTGCACGCTGAGGGCCCACGCCATCTGAGTCTCGCGCCCCGAAGCGAGACCCGCCCCTCCTGCCACGGATCGCACCTCCCCATGGACCTGGAACTGCAGCAGACCATCCGCCGCTGCCGGCTGGCGCACGACCCCCAGCCGCCCGGCACCCACTGCTGACCTTTCTCCCACGCCCTCCGAAGGGCGCAGCCATGCCATGTCCGCGGTCCATACGCCCCGTGTGCGGCTTTCGTCCGCCGCGCACTCGACAGTGACGGAAATCCAGTGATCACCACAACGGGCCTGACCAAGGTCTACCGTTCCCGTGACCGGGAGACGGTGGCCCTCGACGGCGTCGACCTGCACGTCCGCGAGGGTGAGGTGTACGGCGTCGTCGGTCGCAGCGGCGCCGGCAAGAGCACGCTCATCCGCTGCGTCAACCTGCTGGAGCGGCCCACGTCGGGCACCGTCGAGGTGGGCGGCCGGGACCTGACCGCGCTCGCCGGCCGCTCCGACCGCGCGGGCTCCGCCCTGCGGACCGCCCGCACCGGCATCGGCATGGTCTTCCAGCACTTCAACCTGCTGTCCTCGCGCACCGTCCGGGACAACGTCGAGCTGCCGCTGGAGATCCTCGGCGTCTCCGGCCGCGAGCGCCGCCGCAAGGCCCTCGAACTGCTCGACCTGGTCGGCCTCGCCGACAAGGCCCGCGCCTTCCCGGCGCAGCTGTCCGGCGGCCAGAAGCAGCGCGTCGGGATCGCCCGCGCCTTGGCCGGCGACCCCAAGGTGCTCCTCTCCGACGAGGCCACCTCGGCGCTCGACCCCGAGACCACCCGCTCGATCCTGCAACTGCTGCGCGAACTCAACCAGCAGCTCGGCCTGACCGTCCTGCTCATCACCCACGAGATGGACGTGGTCAAGGCCATCTGCGACTCCGCCGCGCTGATGAAGGGAGGCCGCATCGTGGAATCCGGCAAGGTCACCGACCTGCTCGCCACGCCCGGCTCCGAACTGGCCCACGAACTCTTCCCGGTCGGCGGTGAGCCGTCCGGCGAGGGCCGCACCGTGGTCGACCTGACCTTCCACGGTGAGGCCGCCACCGAGCCCGTCATCTCCCAGCTCTCCCGCACCTACAACATCGACATCTCCGTGCTCGGCGCCGCCCTGGAGACCATCGGCGGCCGCCAGGTCGGCCGGATGCGGATCGAGCTGCCCGGCGCCTTCGAGGACAACGTGGTGCCGATCGGCTTCCTCCGTGAGAAGGGCCTCCAGGTCGACGTCGCCCCGGTCGGCGGCGACGAGCTGGTCCAGGAGGGCGCGAAGTGAGCTGGTCGGAAATGCAGCCGCTGCTGTCGCAGGCCTGTTGGGAAACCCTGATCATGGTCGGCTGGTCCACCCTGATCGCGGTGGCCGGGGGACTCCCGCTGGGCGTCCTGCTGGTGCTGACCGACCGCGGCGGGCTGCTGCGCAACGCCACGGTCAACAAGGTCGTCGGCGTGGTCGTGAACCTCGGCCGCTCGCTGCCCTTCCTCATCCTGATGATCTCGGTGCTGCCCTTCACCCGTTGGGTGATCGGCACCACCATCGGCGCCGAGGCCATGGTCGTCCCGCTCTCCATCGGCGCCATCCCGTTCCTCGCGCGGCTGGTGGAGACCTCCGTCCGCGAGGTCGACGACGGACTCGTCGAAGCCGTCCAGGCCATGGGCGGCAGCACCTGGACGGTCGTCCGCAAGGCCCTGCTGCCCGAGTCGCTGCCCTCCCTGATCGCCGGGCTCACCACCACGGTGATCGCGCTCGTCGGCTACTCCGCCATGGCCGGCACCATCGGCGGCGGAGGTCTCGGCGACCTGGCCATCCGCTACGGCTACCAGCGTTTCGAGACCTCCCTGATGCTCGTCACGATCGGCGTGCTGATCGTCATCGTGACCGCCGTCCAGCTCGCCGGCGACCTCGCCGCCCGCAGCGCCTCGCACCGCGGCCGCACCTCCACCGCGCCCCGGCTGCGCCTGCTGCGCCCGGCCGCGACCCCCGAAGCCTCCTGACACCGCAAGGCAACACCGTTCCAGAAAGGCACTTTTCGTGCGTACCAGCATCAAGATCACGACCGCCGTCCTCGCCTCCGCCGGCCTCACCCTCGGTTTGACCGCCTGCGGCGCGGACTCCGGCTCCGAGAAGGACAGCGCGAGCGACCCGCTCGTCGTCGCCGCGAGCCCCGTCCCGCACGCGGAGATCCTCAACTTCGTCAGGGACAACCTGGCGGCCAAGGCCGGGCTCAAGCTCGAGGTGAAGGAGTTCAGCGACTACGTGACGCCGAACACCGCCACCGAGGACGGCTCCGTCGACGCCAACTACTTCCAGAACCAGCCCTACCTGGACGACTTCAACAAGAAGAAGGGCACCCACATCGTGCCCGTCGTCACGGTGCACCTGGAGCCGCTGGGCCTGTACTCCGACAAGCTGAAGTCGGCCGACGCGATCAAGAACGGTGCCACGATAGCCGTCGCCAACGACGCGGTGAACGAGGCCCGCGGCCTCAAGCTGCTCGCCGCAGGCGGCCTGATCACCCTCAAGGAGGGCGTCGGCAACGAGGCCACCCCCGCCGACATCACCGCCAACCCCAAGAACCTGAAGTTCAAGGAGCTGGAGGCCGCCCAGCTGCCGCGCTCCCTGCAGGACGTCGACGCCGCCGTCATCAACGGCAACTACGCCATCTCCGCGGGCCTCAAGCCCGCCGAGGACGCCCTGGTTCTGGAGTCCGCCGACAACAACCCCTACGGCAACTTCCTCGCCGTCAAGGAGGGCGAGGAGAAGGACCCGCGCGTGCTGAAGCTCAAGAAGCTGCTCACCTCGCCCGAGGTGAAGAAGTTCATCGAGGACAAGTACGCCGGTTCCGTCATCCCCTCCTTCTGACCCGCCGGGCCCGGGCGGGGGGCGGGCAGCGCGTTCACCGCGCCCCGCCCCCGGCCAGTCCAGCAGCAGCTGCTGCGCGCGCGGCAGCCGTGCCACGACCAGGTCGTACGAGTCCTCGACCAGCTCGCAGACCATCGCGTCGGGCAGCGAGCCGTCCAGCGTCACCGTGTTCCAGTGGCGCTTGTTCAGGTGCCAACCGGGCGCGACCGCCGCATGCTCCGCCCGCAGCCGCACCGCCAGGTCGGGCTCGCACTTCAGGCTCACCTTCAGCGGCTCGCCCCCCAGCGCGCTGATCGCGAAGATCCTCCCGCCGACCTTGAAGACGGTCACCTCCGGGTCACGCGGGAAGGGGTTCTCCTCCACCGCGCCGCTGAAACCGAGGCAGAAGCCCCTCATCCCGTCCGCGTCCATGCGCCCATTCAACAGGGCGCCACCGACAGACCCGGGGGATCAGCGCCGCCGCACCCAGTACACGTCCGTCGTGTAGGGCATGTCCACGGCGTCCTTGCCGCGCGTGGCGTCGTGCCCTGCCAGCACCGCCTCCACCTCGGCCAGCACCCGTTCCTGCTCCGCCGGGTCCATCACCGCGATGTGGCTGGAGGACGTCATCCGCTCCACCACGTCCGAGACCGTCGTGGAGTGCAGGTTCGGCCAGTGCCGCTCGTGCACCCGCGACCAGCCCCGGCGGCCGGTGAAGGCCTTGCGCCAGCCGTCGTCCAGCGGGCTCGGCAGATCACGCGGCGCGAGCCGGAAGACGATGTCCTGGTAGTCCCGCACCCAGGGGACCGAGGTGTCGTAGGTGTTCCACACCAGGGCCAGCGAACCGCCCGGCCGCAGCAGGCGCTCGACCTCCGCCAGGGCCTCCTCCTCCTGGAACCAGTGCCAGGACTGCGCGGCCACCACCGCGTCCGCGCACCCGTCCGGCAGGCCCGTGGCCTCGGCCGTCCCGGCCGACACCCGCACCCCCGGCAGCAGCTCCGCGAGCCGCTCCCGCATCTCCGTCACCGGCTCGACCGCGATCACCTCGGCGCCGGTCAGCGCCAGCAGACGGGTGAACTTGCCGGTGCCGGCACCCAGGTCGACCACCGTGCGGCCCGCCTCGAGGGGCAGCGCGTCCGCCAACTCGGCCAGGGCCGCCATGGGGTACGAGGGTCGCGACCGCTCGTACACACCCGCGGCCCGCTGATATCCGACTCCTGCTGCGTGGTGCACCGTCACGCGGGCAGACGCTAGCAGGACCGTATGACCACAGGCGTAGCGGACCTGCGGAAAAGCCGGGGAACAGCACACCAACTGCTCCCGTCGTGCCGATGGTTGGACGTACGCTGGGGCGACGGCCGCGCAGGCCCCCGCGGCGACCCGGTCCTGCGGTGACCCGGTGGATGTTGCATGCTGTGCACTTCACACATGCCCTGGCTACGGAGCGTCGAATGACCAGCTTCCCGGAGATCTCCATCAGTACGGAGCGGCTGGTGCTGCGCACGTACGAGGAGTCCGACGTCCCCGCCCTGGCGGAGATGATGAACGACGAGTCCGTCATCGCCTGGACCTCCGTGCCGTATCCCTACACCGAGGCGGACGCCCGCTCCTTCATCGCAGGGTTCGCCCCCGCCGAGCGCGCGGAAGGCCGCGGCATCGTGCTCGCCGTCACGGAGTTCCTCACCCAGCGGCTGGTCGGCACCGTCCACCTGCAGCGCACCGACTGGCGCATCCGCAGCAGCGAGGCGGGCTACATGATCGCCCCCTGGGCGCGCGGCGAGGGCTACGCGGCGGAGGCCGTCCAGGCCACCGCCCAGTGGCTCTTCGACGACCAGAAGTTCGAGCGCCTGGAACTGCGCACCGCCGCGGACAACGCCGCCTCGCAGCAGGTCGCGCAGAAGATCGGCTGCATCAGCGAGGGCGTGCTCCGCAACGCCGGCCTGGTCCGCACGCAGACGGAGGGCGGCCGCTGGGAGGAGATCCGCACCGACCTGATCGTCTGGAGCCTGCTCCCGGAGGACCTCGACGGCCTCGCGGAGGAGTCCGCCGACGGCTCCGACTACGCGGCGTACGCCGACTGGCAGTGAGCACCCGCTAGCGCAAGATCCTGGCCGGGGTACTGTGCACACCCCGGGATCACCTCCCCCCGGGCACCACACCGCGACGCGCCCAGGAGGCAGGACGACGATGGCCGACCGTGTCACCGTGATCGGGTGGGACGGCTCACCACCGGGCGAGGCAGCGCGCTCCGCGCTGTCGGCCGCCACCCTGGTGGCCGGGACCCGGCACCACCTGGCACTGCCGTTCGTGCCGGAGGACGCCGAGCGGATCGTACTGGGCAGCATCGACCTGGCCGCCCGCCGCATCGCGCGGCACCGCGGCACCGCGGTCGTCCTCGCCGACGGCGACCCCGGCTTCTTCGGCGTCGTCCGCGCCCTGCGCACCCCCGAGTACGGGCTGGAGGTCGAGGTCGTCCCCGGCGTCTCCTCGGTCGCCCAGGCCTTCGCCCGGGCCGGGATGCCCTGGGACGACGCCCGGGTGGTCGTGGCGCACACCCGCACCCTGCGGCGGGCCGTCAACGTCTGCCGCGCCCATCCCAAGGTCGCCGTGCTCACGGCCCCCGGCGCCGGGCCGGCCGAACTCGCCCTGCTGCTCGGCGACGAGCACCGCACCTTCGTGATCTGCGAAGCCCTCGGCACCGAGCACGAGCAGGTCACCGTGCTCACCTCCGACAAGGTCGCCGACCACACCTGGCGGGACCCCAACGTCGTCCTCGTCGTCGGTGCCGCCCCGGCCGCCGCCCCCGCCCATGTTCCGGTTCCGGCCGCCGCCGCGCAGGCCGGCTGGCTCGCCGGCGGGGACCCCGACTCGTCCGACCGCGTACGGGGCTGGGCGCTGCCCGCCGAGCGGTACGTGCCCGGGGACGGCCCGGCGCACCTGCGCGCCCTGCAACTGGCCCGGCTCGGACCGCGGGCTGGCGACCTGCTCTGGGACATCGGCGCCGGCGGCGGGGCCGTCGCCGTGGAGGCGGCGCGGTTCGGCGCGGCCGTCATCGCGGTGGAGGCCGACGCCGCGGCGTGCGACCGGATCGAGGACACCGCACGGGACTTCGGGGTCCAGGTCCGGGTCGTCCACGGCCAGGCCCCGCACGTGCTGGAGGACCTTCCGGAACCGGACATCGTGCGCATCGGAGGCGGCGGACCGGAGGTCGTCGCCGCCTGCGCCGCGCGCCGGCCGGAGCGAATCGCCGCGAGCGCGGCGAACCGGGACGAGGCCGAAGCCGTCAGCCGCGCCCTCGACGAGGGCGGATACACCGTGGAACGCGCGTTGTTGCAGGCAGTCGAGCTGGACGACGAGTGGTCCGAGCGGGAGCGCACGGTGGTCTTCGCGCTCCTCGGACACCGCAGGTGAGCCAGTGGGTTGCGCCCGCATTGGCACCGGTTTGAGGTGAACCCCCCTGAGCACGCGCGGGCACACGCACGGTAGGCTGACGGACCGCTGTGCCGTTGTCGCGCATTGACGTCGCGTGAGGGCTGATCAGTAATGGTCAGTACCGGTCAATCGCCGTCGTCGTGCCGGTTGCCGCCCACGCTCGTTCTCTCTGTGGGCAGTGTGCTCGGCGCAGCGATGGAAGGAGCGAAACCGATGGGCGAGGGGCACGCATGACTGACACCGGCCAGGTCCCGGGTGAGGGGCTGCCGGAGAACGCAGGCGAAGAAGCGGTTCTGCAGCCGCACGCCGACCTTCCCGGCAGTGGCGCGCAGCAGCAGTCCGTCCCCTCGTGGGATGTCGATCCGCTCACCGCGCCGGTTCCTCCCGAGTACCACTACCTCGACCAGCCTTCCGGCCCGGTGCCGGTGGAGGAGGACGAGGAGATGCTGCTGATGCCCGGTCTGCAGGGGTCCTGGGGCGACCCGCAGCCCGTGCCGCCGCAGCCGGCGCCGGTCGCCGCCGTACCCGTTCCGGCGCCCGCTCCCGTGATCCCGGCCGCGCCGGTCCCGGCGCAGGCCCCCGCCCCCACCCCCGTGCCGGTCGAGCACACCCCGCACGGGGTTCCGGTGGCGCCGCAGGGCATCGAGCACGACGCCCACGAGAGCGGCGGCCGCGACTCCGTCTCCCTCGACTACTCCGCCGTCCGCACGGAGATGCAGGTCGCACCGGGCGTGCCGGCCCCGGAACCGGTCCCGGCCGAGCAGGCCGTGCCGCCGCAGCCCGCCCCGTTCGTGATCGAGCACGCGGTGCCGGAGCAGGCCGTGCCCGTGGCCGCGGAGCCCGTCGCGCAGCCCGGGCCCGCGGAGGAGGCCGTCCAGGTCCGCGCGGCCGAGCCGGCCCCGCAGCCCCATGTGCCCGCGCAGGCGCAGCTGCAGGAGACCGCTCCCGTACCGCCGCGGCGCCCGCTCCACATGGGCCCCCCGATCCCGGACCCGTCCAACGGCGGCGGCATCGTGCGCTCCCTGGCCGACCGCGGCCCGGCCACGCCGCCGCCCGCGCCGCAGCCGGTCCCGGCGCCCATGCCCCAGTCCGGGCCGCCCACCATCGGACCGGAGTACCTGGACATCCCCCGCGACGAGGCCCCCGCCGAGACCCAGGCGCCGGTGCCGGCCCCCGCGTCCGGCGAGACCTGGACGGCCCCGGTGCCGGAGGCCGTCGTGGCCGCGCCCGCACCCGCACCGGAACCCGAGCCGGTGGCCGCCCCCGCGTCGCCGCTGGAAACCCCGGACGAGCCGCTGCCGTTCGGCATGGAGCCCGCCGCCGAGGTGCCCGTGGCACCGGTCGTACCGGAGGCGCCCGAGCCCGTCGCGGTGCCCGAAGCTGTCGCGGAGCCCGAGCCGGTCGCGGTCGTACCGGAGCCGGTCGTCGTCGTGCCGGAGCCGGAGCCGGAGCCGGTCGTCGAGGCCGTGGTGGAGCCCGAGCCCGAGCCCGAGCCTGTGCCCGTCGTGGAGCCGGAGGCGCCCGTCGCAGTCGAGCCGGTCGCCGAGCCCGCACCCGCCGCGGTCGTGCAGGAGGAGACCCCGGTCACCGTCGCCGAGCCGCAGGCGTCCGAGGAGCCCGAGGCGCCGGTCGCCGACGAAGAGGACCCGGAGCTGCTGCTGCCCGCCGCCGAGGGCTACGACCCCGCCGTACGGGACGCCGTGCACCGCGTCATCCGCGAGCGCCGGGACATCCGCAACGGCTTCCGCAAGGACCCGATCCCGCACGAGGTGCTGATCCGCGTGCTGGAGGCGGCGCACACCGCGCCGAGCGTCGGCCACTCCCAGCCGTGGGACTTCGTCGTCATCCGCTCCGCCAAGACCCGGGAGCGCATGCACGAGCTCGCCATGCAGCAGCGCGAGGCGTACGCCAAGTCCCTCCCCAAGGGCCGCGCCAAGCAGTTCCGCGAGCTGAAGATCGAGGCGATCCTCGACACCCCGGTCAACATCGTCGTCACCGCCGACCCCACCCGCGGCGGCCGCCACACGCTGGGCCGTTACACCCAGCCGCAGATGGCCCCGTACTCGTCGGCGCTCGCCGTGGAGAACCTCTGGCTCGCCGCGCGCGCCGAGGGCCTCGGCGTCGGCTGGGTCAGCTTCTTCGACGAACGCGAGATGGTCCGCGAACTCGGGCTGCCCGAGCACCTCGAGGTCGTCGCGTACCTCTGCGTCGGCTACGTCGACGAGTTCCCCGAGGACCCCGAACTGGTGCAGTCCGGCTGGTCCAAGCGGCGCCCGCTGGCCTGGGTCGTCCACGAGGAGGAGTACGGCAACCGGGCCCTGCCCGGCGAGGAGCCGCACGACCTCCTGGAGGAGACCCTCCGCGGCATCCGCCCGCTCGACGCGAAGGCGCTCGGCGAGGCCTGGGAGCGGCAGAAGCGGATGACCAAGCCGGCCGGCGCGCTCGGCATGCTGGAGATCATCTCCGCGCAGCTCAGCGGCCTGTCCCGGCAGTGCCCGCCGCCCATCCCGGAGCCCGCGGCCGTCGCGATCTTCGCCGGGGACCACGGGGTGCACGCCCAGGGCGTCACCGCCTGGCCCCAGGAGGTCACCGGCCAGATGGTCGCCAACTTCCTCGGCGGCGGGGCCGTGTGCAACGCCTTCGCCCACCAGGTGGGCGCCGAGGTGTGCGTGGTGGACGTCGGCGTCGCCTCCGACCTGCCCAGCACCCCCGGTCTGCTGCCCCGCAAGGTCCGTCCCGGCACCGCCGACATGACCGCCGGGCCCGCCATGTCGCGCGAGGAGGCACTGCGCGCGATCGAGGTCGGCATCGAGACCGCCCGCGACCTCGTCGCCGCGGGCAACAAGGCGCTGCTCACCGGGGAGATGGGGGTCGCCAACACCACCGTCTCCGCGGCCCTGATCTCCGTCTACACCGGGGTCGACCCGGCGGAGGTCACCGGCCGCGGCACCGGCATCAACGACGAGATGCACGCCCGCAAGATCGACGTCGTGCGGCGCGCCCTCGAACTCCACCGGCCCGACCCGTCCGACCCGATCGAGGTCCTCGCGGCGATCGGCGGCCTCGAGCACGCGGCCATGGTGGGCCTGCTGCTCGGCGCCGCGTCCCTGCGGACCCCGGTCATCCTCGACGGCGTCAGCGCGGGCGCGGCCGCCCTGGTGGCCCGCGCCATCGCCCCCGAGGTCCTCGCGGCCTGCATCGCCGGCCACCGCAGCGCGGAGCCCGGCCACCGCGCGGCGCTGACCAAGCTCGGCCTGCGCCCGCTCGTCGAACTCGACCTGCGCCTCGGCGAGGGCACCGGCGCGCTGCTGGCGCTGCCGCTGGTGCAGAGTGCTGCGCGAGCGATGCACGAGGTGGCGACGTTCGACTCTGCGGGGGTCACCGAGAAGTCCTGACGCGGGCGGTCGTGGTGGGCGGGGGATTTTCCCGCCGCCCTCCCTCCCCCCAGCCTTCGGCCGGGGGGACCCCCATGGGCCATGACGGCCGGTGGGGGGTCAGTGAGGCACTCGCGGCAACCCCGGACGGCCTTCTCACCCCCACCGGCCGTCCCCCACCGGCCGTTA